>NZ_JAUBPR010000111.1:0-21768 GCF_036700845.1 Microcoleus sp. S13_C5 | reverse complement strand
ATTTCACCTGAAATTGCTTGGGAAGCTTTCATTACTGTGGCTAAATCTAGCGTCTCTCCCAAATTAGTGCTAGTGGTTGTAGCCTTAATCGTTGTTTTGTTAACATTTGTTTGAGCTGTTGTCTTGGCTGAGGTTCTACCTAGGAATTGGGGGTATTTTTTTTCTAAATCCTCAACTTTAGCTAGAGCGCCCCAGAGCTGGTAGCTATAATGAGCGTTTTGTATATAAGCTTGGGCGATCGTTTCTTTACCCAATGACAGGTAGAATTTGGCTGCAAGTTCGTGAGCGAGTGCTTCTTCGTTGATGTACTCGTTTTCTTTAGCTAAAGCAATGGCTTTGTCGTACATCTCCATTGCTTCTAGTTTTTGACCCAAAACTCGATATCGTTCTGCCTCTACTAGATAGAATTTGTGCAGATGATTCATTGGAGCATGATGCGCCCATTTCTGCATTTTTTCTTGATTAGCTTGTACTCGGTCAAGAATGCTTTGTTGCTCAGACTGTGGAGTATCAGAATACACGACCAACCGCACCAAAGAATCGTAAAAATGGAAGATAGGAACCACGGGCAATCCTACCATTGCATTTAAATACTTCTCTGCTAGAGCAGTATTTTCAATTGCTTGAGAGGATTTTTCAAACAAATAACAAAGTAAAATTTTATTTAAATATGAGAAAAAAATTGCCCCATTATCATTGGCTTGCTCGTGCAGAGGTAACCTTGTTTGCTCGTCGTACGCTTTACCCTTTAGAATCCAGGGGTCTTCACTTCTTCCCAGTAGATTTAAGACAGCCTGCCAATAAATTTCTTGAAAATTAAGTGCTGTTTCTTGCTTAACTTTATAAATAGCATCTCTGTAATTTGCCATCTCTGTTTCCAGTCCAGTCAGTTCTTTGCCGCTAAAGTAAGCGCAATAGGAGTAGATTATTAAACCAAAGGCAGCATATTCTAAATCTCCTGTTTCCATTCCGCTAGAGTAACTTGACATCAAAGGTTCCAATGTTTCTTTGAGATGCTCTTTCCAATGTCGCGTAAATATATTTACGATCACAACTGTCTTGGCTTTGATTTCTTTAGCATTTAACCTCGACAGCAAACTTAAAGCCAATTGCCCAAACTGATAACCCGAATCAATATCTCCCACAACTCCACAAAGCAGAAGCCCATAATTGGAATAAACTAAGGGAGACACCGAAGCATTGCCATATTGAACAGATAAATCTACTTGTTTGCATACCGTCAAAGGCAACAGTGTAGGAGCAGCAATATATGTAGCAGCAAAGATACTTGATAAAAGTCTCATGGCTGCTAGTTTATAGGGATCGCTCATTTGAGGTAGGTCGATTAATTGCTCAATTCGCTTCCCGTTTAAAATTGCCGCAGTTTCTCCTAGCGCCTGCCCAATATCTGACGGGGTTGGCTTAGAAGGAAACTCGACCCCTAACAGCTTTAAAACTTGTAGCGCTGTATTAACCGCTTCTAGTAGCCTGTTCTGGCCCATGTAAGCTTGGATCTGGACTTCGTACACTTTAATTTTGTCCAGCAGCATTTTGGCGCAGTTTTGGACTATCTCAACAAATCTCTGCATTCGGTCAAAATCACCTCTCAAAAAAGCTACCTCTGCTGCTTCCTCATGCAACGCTAATGTCACTTCGTACTGACTGTTCCAGCTATCTTCTAATAACAGTCTCAACCCTGCTTGCAAATATTTAATCGCCGACTCATGGGCTGTAGCTGCTTTGGCTTTTTGGCCTGCGGTTAAATTTAGTTTAGCGATTTCAGTGCGTTCGGATTCGTCGCTAACCAGTTCAATTCCTAGATTCAAATGATCGACGATCGCAAATATCTCTTCCCCTCGTTTCTCTGGCGAGGTATTTTGCCACAGCAGGCGACCGATTTGTAAGTGAACTGTTTTTTTAGAAGATTCCTCAATCAAAGCATAAGCTGCTTGTTGCACGCGATCGTGCAAAAACTTGTAAGTAGTAATGATGAGATGAGACTGAAGAATTTCTTCTTCTGTCGTGCCTAATTCAGAAGTGGCTAAAATTAATCCATCTTGGATGGCTGGCAATAACTCTTGAAAGCTTTGTGCAGGAGATTTCTCATTAACAATCGACAGAGTGTTTAAGTCAAAAGTATTACCAATGCAAGCAGCTAACCGTAAAACCTGCTGAGTGGAATATGGCAGTTTTCTCAATTTACCGACCATCAACTCAACGACGTTATCGGTAATCCCTACGGCTTCAATTTGTGAAATCTTCCAATCCCAGTTTCTTTGCTCAGAATTAAAAATCAGCAGGTTTTCTTCATAGAGAGTTCTGAGAAACTGATTGACAAAAAAAGGATTGCCTTGAGTTTTACCGACGACTAACTCAGCTAGGAGGATGACTGAGACTCTATCCCTCCGCACAGTATCAGCTATCAAGTTAGTAATATGTTCGATATCTAAGGGAGTTAAGGTAATATGGTTAATAGTCGCGCCTTGATTTTGCAGCGCCTCCAGAGTCATTATTAAAGGATGCGTCTGGCTCACTTCGTTATCTCGATAAGCACCCATTAGAAATAAGTATTTTGTTTCCTCATCTGCCATCATTACTTGCAGCAGTTTCAAAGTAGCGGAGTCAGCCCATTGCAAATCGTCTAAAAAAATGACTAAGGGATGCTCGACTGAACAAAACACGCGGATAAATTTTTGAAATACTAAATTAAAACGATTTTGCGCTTCCGTAGCACCTAACTCTTGGACGGGTGGCTGTTTGCCAACAATGAGTTCTACGTCTGGAATGACATCTATAATGATTTGACCGTTATCACCAAATGCCACTAAAAGTTTTTCTTTCCAGGCGCCCAGTTGCGTTTCGCTCTCAGTTAAGAGTTGCTTGACTAATGACCCAAAAGCTTTGACAACAGCCGCATAAGGAATATTGCGTTGAAATTGGTCAAATTTCCCGGCAATAAAATAACCGTTTGCCTTAGTAATCGGTTTATAAACTTCTTGCACTAAGGCTGATTTGCCAATGCCCGAGTAACCCGACACTAACATAACTTCTGTTGTGCCATTGCTGACGCGCTCGAAGGCTGCTAATAAGGTTTCTATTTCGCGTTCTCTACCATAAAGTTTTTGAGGTATTTGAAACTTATCTGTAATATCTTTTTGGCCGATCGCAAAATCAGCAATCGTTCCTTTAGCCTGTAGTTGTTCCAGGCATTCTTCTAAATCTGCGATGATTCCCCAAGCACTTTGGTATCTTTTTTCAGCAGTTTTTTCTAACAGCTTCATGACTAGAGCGGAAACCGCTTTAGGAATTCCTATTTCGGGATTGATTTCATGGGGCGGCACTGCTTGTTTAGCAATATGACAGTGGACTAATTCCATGGCATCGTCGTAATCCCATGGCACTTGCCCCGTTAGCAGTTCGTAAAAAGTGGCTCCTAATGAGTAAAAATCAGTGCGGTAGTCGATCGCTCGGTTCATTCTGCCTGTTTGTTCCGGCGATATATAGCTGAGAGTGCCTTCTAAAACATTAGGATTTTTTAGGGTAGGATTCTCGTGATTTAAAACAGTAGAGATGCCAAAATCTATGATTTGGACTAGCCCAGTTGTCGAGTTAATAATAATATTGCTGGGGTTGATATCTTTATGAATAATGTTATGTTGATGGATTTGGCCTAAAGCTCTGGTTATTTTGATAGCTGTTAACAAAAACTCTTGTAAGGTAAGTTTTTGAGAAGCCAACCCCAGCTTTAATGATTTTCCACCACTATCCTCGAAAATAATAGCTAAACTGTTCTGATATCTTTCTAAACCGTAGGTTTTAGGCACACTTTCTAGGTTGAGATTGCGTGTAATTTCGTATTCCTGCTTGTATCTAACTAACGAAGCTGGCATCGGATAATCTTGCTTGAGGAATTTGAGAATGACTGGTTGGTTGTCTTGCTTTCTCACTCCTCGGTAAACTAAAGAATTGTTACTTTCATGAATTTGGTTAGTAATCTCGTAGCCGGCTAAGTTAATCATCCTTGCAGCCTCTTTTAATAATTAAATGAATACACATTTTTTTTAGCAATTCTCAATTTGTAAGTAGATGTATCCTCTAATATAAAGACTAGCCTGCACTTTAAGCAAAATTTAAATTCTAACTAAACAATATTATTTTTTACATTTCTTCAAAAAACTACAAATAAATATTTATGTTAGGAGTCTGATCGCTCGGTTGCATAATTATAGTATGAATAAGTGGAATCACCATGCAATAAAAGCGAGTGCAAACTAACCCATATCCGTAAAAACACTAAGAAAAAAGTAAAGCAGAACCACATTTTTGTCAAATGCGATCGTCAATTTATCGCTGATGATGAGTCCCACGCCTTGTTACAGTGAGACGGTGAAACCCGAATGCCTAAAAATGTATGTCATATCATTTCCGGTTACACTCCTTATGATGTTGACGGTTGACAGTGAACAGTCAACGCCGTGAACAGTCAACTCGAATTTACTATTCCGATGCTAACGGATTTGATATCAATGGTATAGGTTTTCGGGCAATTAACGAATCAAGGGATTTCATCACACCACCCTAATAACTTCGGTAAGACTTGTGCGAAATCTCCATTACCAAGGATTGCCAATCATTGTAAAGGCGGCCCAATAATAAGGATGCGAAAGCACTCGATCGCCCCTGGAGGCAATTTCTGGAGGCAAAGTTAGACTCATAGAAAGCCCTTCTACTCGCAGCATCCCGTCTTGAATCCGCACACGCCCCTGCAGCATCTCCAATTGCGCGCGCCGCAAAGCCTCCGCTTTAATCATCAAATTGCCACCGCGTCTGGGGGCCCGCAACTGCCGATAAAACTCAGTCATCAGCCCCAAAGTCCCCTCATCGCTGACTTCCCACAAACTCGCTAAAGCGGATCTAGCACCGCTAGCTACCGCCAAACCCGCAAACCCCAACTCCGCCTCTTCGTCGCCCAAAGCGGTATTGCACGCGCTTAAAACTAACAGATTCACCGGCGGTTCATTCCATCGCAACTGCCGCATTTGATCGATACGCAATTTAGTATCCCATAACTGAATGTAAGAATTTTTCGGTTCTCCGGGCTGGAATTCGCTGTGAGTTGCTAAGTGAATGATGCCAAAAGGTCGATTTGCCCGCTGAGCTTGCAAATTTCCGAGAGTAAAATCTTGATTCAAAAAAGATTTTCCCCGATCGGGCGGCGCGATCGACTCTAACTCCACCGGTACCGCCGGTAATGGCGCTTTATCTTCAAATACCGACGCCCCCATTGCCAAAATTTCATCATCCGCAATATTGTCGTAGCCGATATCAGTTAAACTCAGACTCGGCATCACGCTAATGCTGTATTTTTCAACTAAAAAGCCTTTGCCGTCGTGAAGGGCCGCAAACGGCACACTCCGCAAACCGGCTGCCGGAATTACAATTAAATTGTCAATTTTTAAAGCTGTCAATTCTGCGGCAACTGGTGCAATTAACCACCGATAAAGTTTTTGCGCCGTATCCAAATAACTAATGCTGCTTCTTTTTCGGGGATTAGTTATTTCACTTTGCAAGGCGTCGGCTAGTTGCAACACCTGCCAGCGGGTTGTCGCCGGAATTAAAACGCGCTGGGGTTGAGCGTTAGCGGTTACTAACACTAATTCTAAAAGCTCCCCATTAGGAACATCGGAAACTTCTTTGCTACCCGGCTGCAACCTCTGGGTCAACTTATCTTCTAAGGGATGAGGGGGCTCGGATGCGAGGTTTGTTCTCACAGGCAATAGATTAGACAAATCCTGACTGGCCACCAGCACCGAACCATTTTCTTTGGCGGCGCCTGCATCCGCTCTGCTGACCCAATTCATATAAATAATGGCAGATTTTATCCCGGTAATTTGTTCATTTTTGCGAAGAGTTTCGTAAATTACCGACATATTACTAATCGGTCTTCTTGCGGGCAAGTCTAGATATTTTTCGTACTCGCGAGTAAAGATTTCCTCAAATACTAAAACTCCCGAACCTGCCGAATCTACCCTGCGAGAAGGAGCGAAAATATCCGGGCTAATTTCGGGATTTTTGTATCGACTTTGCGATCGCAATTGTACTTGCAAAGATGCAGGAAGTGACAGCACAGGAGCAGGATTTACGGGAACTACTGGCACTACAGGCGGTTCGGGAATTGGTGCGGGAATTGGTGCGGGAATGGGTTCGGGAATTGGTGCGGGAATGGGTTCGGGAATTGGTGTAGGAGTAGAGGGCCTGCCGGGTGTGATTAGGGAAATCTGATTTGGTAAACTTCCTTGGGTGTAAGTTTGTCCAAAAGAAAAAGTGGGCAAAATCGCGTTTCCCGCGCCAGCATTAATGCTTCCCAGGGTTCCATTGTCGATCGCGCCGCCAACTACAAACGGTCGATCGATAGCGCCTCCGTGGCGAATTGCGATCCTCCCCGCCCCCGCACCTCCGGCAGTAGAAATACTCGAAGAATTACCCGATATATCGTTGAAAACATTGTTCGAGCGAAACAAACCGAGGGTTGTCACATCAATGCTGCCACCAGTGCCACCACGGCCACCTTGAGCATTGATAAAACCTAACTGAATGTTATCCGTGGCGCTCAGGGAAACGCCTCCGCCATTGCCGCTTGAAGTGCTGCTGGAGTTGATATCTAGAGCCGAAATACCCGCTTTCGAGGTGACAGCAATATTTCCGCCGATCGCCCCCGAAGCGTTCAAAGCTCCGGCAGTTAAAGGGCCGGCATTGCTTTGGAGAGCGATCGCGCCTCCTGTGCCCGCCGACGACGAGTCGATCGCACCCGCAGCAACACTATTCCCCTCAACCCGAATCCTCCCGCCGTTCGAGGTAATATTACCAGTCCGAACCTCGCCGCTTCCTTGCAGGTTCACGTTACCGCCATCCGTCCTTAAATTACCCTCTAGGAGGACATTTGCTGCCTTGATATCGGCTCCCAAAGTGGCCGTGCTGTCCCCCCCGAAGCGAGCGGACTCGCGGGCGTTAACGCTCAAACTGCGCGCTGCAATTGTGGAAGCAGCCGTCACGCTAGCAGCATCAGCCGAGAGCAGGCCCAACCTCTGAGTTTGACCGACTAGGCCGTCAAAAGTAATGTTGCCGCCAGCGCGCAGCGTCAAATTATTAGCCCGGCCCGGCGTGCTGTCGAGGGTATTGGCAAAAGTGATATTGCCGGTAGTGGCGGATAGGGTGGTGCGATCGACTGTGACGTTACTATTGAAAGTCATGTCGCCAGATGTCGCAATATTGCCCGATACCTCGGTACTGCCAGCGTGGACGTATAAACTCGCCAGCGGTGCAGTTTGACCGACTGTAGCGCCGAACAGCACTCGCTGAGCGTCTAGTCTCAGGGCGCGAGCTCCGTCTAGGCTACCGGAGAACAGAATGTTGCCGGTAGCTTGAGTGCTCAAAGCCACGTCAGCATTGAGGGATGCGTTTCCTGTAAAAGTGAGATCGCCGCCGGATGTCGCAAGGTTGGCGTTGAGATCAGTTTGGGGCGCGTCGAGAGTCAAGCTAGCGCTGCCGCTTGTTCTTAGGGGATTGTCGATCCTGATCGATCTGCCTTGAAGTGTCAGCGGGCTGTTGAAGGTAATGGGTGCGACGATCGCGATCGAGCTGCTGTTTTCGCGCCCGATCGCGATCGAGCTAAAATCCCCCGCCAAAGCGCCGAGATCCGTTGCAGTCAAGTCCAAAATGCCCAAAATATCGCCGGTGCCACCGATCCGAATTACTCGGCTATCGTTGGGTTGCAAGCGAATTATTCCCCCCGCACTGCTGACAGAATTGCTGCCGCCCCTCAAGTCAATGCCGTTAGCAGTGATAGCGATATTGCCGCCGTTAGCATTGAGTCCGCCCAGAGAGATGCTGCTGCCAAAAATGTTGATGTTGCCACCTTGAGTCTCGATTGCGTCCTTGAAGTCATTGACAACAAACACTCCGCCCGATCTAAATGTTACGGTGTCTCCTGTTCTCGCTTGCAGCGAAAGTTTGTTATCGGGCAAGTCTTGGAGGGTGATGTAGCCCGGGGTATCTAGAACCACGTTGCTGCCGGCGGCCATCTCTTCCAACTGTACTTCTGAGATCGATGTTTCATTGGGTTCTGGTGCCGATTGCAGTTCCCCGCCAGTCGAGCCCCCGCTAGTGTCGCCGTTACCGCTGACGATCGTAATATTTGCCGGATCGAGGAACAAATTGCCGATCGCACCGTTAGTCGCGCGGGTATCGACCTCTCCTTGGAAAGTTAAAGCATTTTTTCCCGAAACTTCTACTCTGCCGCCGTTACCTGCGGTGATGCCCCCGCGAGCACTAATATTGCCGAAGAAGCGAGTTGTATTGTCTGACCAAATTACCGCAGTGCCGCCATTGCCACGGTCGATCGCGTTGGCTGCGATCGTAGAATCAGGACTAACATAAGTTACCAGTGAGTTCGGCACTGGTTCCATCCCCTGGAAACCGCCTCCGACGCGCACAGTACCTCCGCCGTCAGTCCCGGAAGCATTGATATTTGCGCCGAAGAGTCCGACTTTTTCCCCTAAAATATTGACTGTGCCGCCAGCATTCCCAGAAGGGCCAAATACATTTACAGAACCCGAGACGATCGCACTTCCCGGAACTGCCGGCACTGTTTGACCGCCAGTCAGTACCAATTGACCTTGTTCGTTAGTCGTTAAACCTGTGGCTGACGCTACGCCCGGGCCCGTTAGCAACTGAGGCAAAGAAACTGGGGCGATCGCAGATTTTTCTGACTGCAAAGACGGAGTAATTTCTAAACTTAATAAATTGCCAGCTTGACTGATACGGACTGCATTTTCTCCCTGAACAGCAGCCACAGTAATTTGACCGCCTGGAGCGGATAATTGTCCTGTATTAATAACGGTTCCACCGAGCAAAGTTAAACTTTGCCCGCTGCCAACTGCCAAGTTTCCCGCATTGACAATTGCACCAATTTGTGAGTTATTAAAATTAAATTGATTAGGATTTCCCAGTAAAGCTTTGTAATCATTAATTCCGGCCGAATTGAACCACCGATCGCCGAAACCAATACCTGTAGCAGTTGTCGCAAAAAAAGACCCAGGCAGGTTTAATCTAGCATTTTGACCAAAGATAATTCCCGCCGGATTCATTAAGAATAAATTTGAGTTGCCACCAGTTACAGAAATCAGACCGTTAATTACGGAAACATTGCCACCGGAAATCCGCCCTAAAATATTTTGAATATTTGGATTAGTTAGAAAATTAGCTATTTGACCTTCGCTGAGATTAAATTGGCTGAAGCTGTGAAAAAGATTTGCCCCGTTTCCTGACAGTTGCCCGCCACTAATGTCTGTGCGATTTTGCTCGGACTTAACAACAGTATTCGTGCCGTCAGTAGCAGGAACTACAGGTTGCGATCGAACTGCTAGCGGTAGCAGCCAAAAACCTAATGTCAAAATTAGAGCAGAACGAAAATAGGTCATTGGAGGAAGCCATTAGTCATTAGTTCTTAGTCATTAGTTCTTAGTCATTAGTCATTAGCCGGAAGGAAGAGGGATTTCAGAAAAGTCAATTTTCCATTACCAATTTTAATCTCTTTTCGTTTGGATTTTTTTTGAGCTGTAATGTTCCGCCAAAGTACCCATAAACTTAAAAAGGTCGATCGAACACCGCCACCGACGGGGGTCGATCGCACTCCAGAACCACCCGTTGCCAGAATGTCGGAAATTTCAGGCAAATTTTGTATTGATCTGTAACAAGTGTATTGACAAAAGCCCCCCAGAGTCCTATGATTGGAGCACTGATTGGGTGGAAAAGTAAAAACCCACACAATAACTGGCTTCTCTAATAAAGTTAAACACAAAATATTGATGCTTTTAGAGACCAACCATGCAAACACCAGCTTTCCCATTTCTAACTGAACAAATAGTAGAGCGGATATTTTCGTCAGGCGAACTGACTCGCTATGACAGACAGCGAATTCAGTCAATGCTCTTAAATGAGTCGATCGGTGAAAATGAATTGAGCTTAATTGAAAGAGTAATGGAAGGCGTAGTCAAGGGAATACTTGACGTACTCAATTAGTTGAGAACGGGCGATAACCTATCTAAATTTAGGGTGCGCCATATGCAACTTACCCTAATTTTAAATAAAATCAAAAATCAAAAATTCTGTCACCGTTCTAAAAATCATCATCCGGGCCCTCATCCTCACTTTGATCGCGACGTACAAGTTCAGAAGGAGGCCTATCGTTACTCCAAGCCCACCACACGCAATCGCACTGGCAGCGGTAAAATTCTTGCCACTTCCGACGGTTGAACTCGGTGTATACTGGCGATCGGCGATTAATCCAGACCTCAGCGGCATCCGTGCAGCTAGCCCCACACTTGGGGCAGCAAAACTCATTAGCGTGAACCGCCGTTGCAGTCCATTCAGGAGGATGTGGAGCAAAAGCTTCCATGTGTTAGAGTTTCTATCTAAACTGCTGGTAATTACGGCAAATCAAGGGTTGCTAAAGCTCCGCAGAGTTCGGAATGACCTAAGCAATGACATAAGTACGCTGTTGAGTGCGTAATTTATCTGCCCATTATTTTTTTTAGTATTTGCCGTCAGATGAATAGTATAACTGATGTGATGCAAATCGTTGATCGGCATTCTTAAGTATTTCAAGGACTAGGCTCATGTCAATCTACAATCTTATCTCGTTTCTGGGCATTTTTGGCTTATGTGCGATCGCCTGGATTTTTTCAGAAAACCGACAGTCGAAGTATATTCCCTGGCGCGTCATCATCTGGGGCATTGGCCTGCAATTAGTCTTAGGATTTTTAGTATTCCTGTTCCCCCCAACTCGCATCGCCCTAGAATGGTTTACTAGCTTACTGGATGGAGTATTCACCGCTGCTGACGCTGGAGCGAGATTTGTATTCGGGAGCAATGTTGTACCAATACCTGGTAAAGAGCCGGCAGTTAATTTAGGATATATTTTTGCCTTTCGAGCTTTACCCACTGTCATCTTTTTTTCGGGCCTCATGGCCTTGCTATACAACATCGGTGTGATTCAAATTGTCACCGAACTTTTTGCCAAAATCTTTTATACGACAATGCGGTTGAGCGGAGCTGAAGCCCTTAGTGGCGCTGCTAATATTTTCGTAGGAATTGAAGCGGCAATTGTGGTCAAGCCTTATTTGCCACAAATGACTCGTTCCGAACTTTGTGCAATCCTCTCTTGCTGTTTTGGGACCGCCGCTTCTTCAACTTTAGCAATTTACGTCAGTTTTCTCAAGCCAGTTTTTCCAAATATTTTAGGGCATTTAGTTTCCGCTTCAATTATCGCCATTCCCGCTTGTTTTGTTCTCTCCAAAATCTTAGTACCGGAAACAGGCGTGCCCGTGACAATGGGTGGCATTCCCAAGGAAGAACCGAAGCCTCAAGGCCGCGAGTTTGTGGGCGAAGAAATTTCGGACATGGAGCGCGAAGAATTCAAACAAGAGACTGTTGGGGGAGAACCCATCGAACGAGTCAGCCCTTTGGATGCAGCAATTGTTGGCGCATTGGACGGTGTAAAAATGGCTGTGGCAATTGCCGCTGTTTTGATTTTAATCTTGGGCTTAGTTTCCTTAATCAATCAATTCTTTGGTTGGCTAGCAATTTTGCCCGGCCCAATTGGTGGCTTTTTCAAAGTTGTCACCTTAGCCAACATTATGGGAGTCTTATTTTATCCCCTGACGCTATTAACAGGAGTTTCATTAGAGGACTCTTGGCAAGCGTCAGTAATTATCGGTCGTCGGCTGTTAGAAACAGCGATTCCGCCTTATCAAAGTTTAGCAGAAGCGGCGGCAAAAGGACTCGTGAGCGATCGTACAGTTTTAATTGTCAGTTACGCCCTTTCCGGCTTCGCCCACTTAGCCTCCGTCGGCATATTTGTCGGCGGCACGATCGCCTTAATTCCATCCCGCCGCAAAGACATTTCCGAACTCGGTTGGAAAGCATTATTTGTCGGCACTTTAGCGACAATGATGATCGCTTGCATCGCCGGCACCTTTGACACCGGAGACGCCAGCATTTTAGGCGCTAAAACAGCCCCTGCTGCCCCGCTAACAGCCCCTGATTCTCCAAAACCACCATCCCCAGCCGCGAATTCAAAGCCGTCAGTTGCCCCAGCGATTGCCAGCCCGAAGCCTTCGCCGAACGCCGAAAAAGTGGCTCCGAGAGCTCAAGAATCGCCCTCTCCCGCATCCAAGAAAAACCCTTAATTATCTTCTAAGAACTCGTAGGGGCTGGTTTTTTCAACAATATTTAATTCCAGACAAAAAGTTACACAAACTCGCCCCCACAAAACTCATAATCTACATCAACTTGGATTTCGATCGCATCACCCCTTGGGTGGGGGCGGGTTTACGAGATTGTAGGTTTTAGGCAATTATTGTCTGTAAAACCCGCCCCCACGAGGCCGTGACCGATATTATTGTTTTTTATCCAGATGTAATTACCAATTATCAATAACCCTAAATTTATGAATCCCGATCCAGAAATTCGCCGCCTGTTAGATGTGATGCCTGCTTCCGGCCGCATGATGTGTAAAATAATTAATAAGCCACAACAATCAACAGTAATTGACTGCGATTTTCCTTTACCTTGGAATCAATCTCGCCCGATTTATATTAATTTTGATTTGTGGCGGCTGCTATCTAAGCCGCAGCGGGATTTACTGCTATTGCGGAATGTAAGTTTTCTGTGCAATTTTAAGTGGTTTAAGCCGGATATTTATCAAGGTGCGGCTCTGGCGGGAATTGTCGGGACTGTTGTAGAATTGTTGCAGGGAGATGCGATCGGCACTGCGATCGCGGGCGGTTTGACGGGACTCGCCATGACTCGAATTTGGCGCGACAACCGCAGTTCCCAAGTAGAGTTAGATGCTGACGAAGGGGCGATTAGAGTAGCGGAAAGGCGTGGTTACAACGAAGCGGAAGCGGCCGGACATTTGCTGGGGGCGATCGAGGCTGTGGCGCAGATTGAAGGGCGCAGTTTGGATTTTAATGAGTTGATTCGGTGTCAAAACTTAAAGGCGATATCGGGTATTTCGGCGGTGGGCGTTCCCGATAGTGTCAGGCAAGAGTGAAATCAACTTAAATGCCAAGGAACTTATTTTAATTACATCGCGAATACCAACCCACCTAGACGTTGACCTTTTACCAGATATTCATCCAATGAACAAGAAAACTGCATTAAGACTAATACCTTCAGAGATTAGCCACTCTACTTTTAACCAATTGTATAGCACTCTTGTTAATGCTTTAGAAGATATTGTTTGGGAAGTTCCATGCAAATCAGTAAATTACTCACAATATCCTCAAGATTTAGCAGACGATTATCTCTGGGCTTTATTTGTCGGAGAAAATATAGCTAGGTTTTGCCAGCCTATTTCTTTTCAAATGGACTATACAAATTTTCCTGTTAAAGTGTGTTTTGTTTTTAGACCGAAAGATTTAATAGGTTTAACTCAATATCTATGTTTAATTTTACCTGCATTTGATGAGGATGTAGTTTGGGATGACTTAGATACTGAACTCCAAAATATGTATGAGGAATTTGTAGATAATCTAGAAAAAATTCCGCTTTCTTTTCCTGAGTTGGCTGACTCATACCTGGGTAATTTCGTGGTAGGAATAGATTATTTATACGAAGATGAAGAAGAGGAAGAACGAGATAAACTTATTAAAAATTTATACAACGCTCATCCAGAGTGGCGTTATGGTTTCTGGCGTTCCTTTGCAAGTAATAACGTCGGTTATGATTTTTATATTTCTAGCAACGCTTGGATAGTTCCGCTAAATGCACATGTTGAAGAGCTTATCAAAAAATATGGTGGATTCAGGAATAATGTACCCTCATTAGAAGCAGCAGAACAGATATCATCATTAAAACTTGATCCGATTGTTTTCAATAAAGCTAATATAGTGCTTTATCCTCTAAATCAAATATATGAGGCGCGAGAATGTGCGCGAGATGTTTGGTTTACAAGTATTGAATGTGAAGTCAGAAGAAGTCAGTCGGGAATTAAAGAATATCGACACTTTTATAATATTGGCTCTATTGAAAAGTTACTATTATCTACGGAGGGAAATATCTTAATAGTATGTGACGAAGTTACTCAGTATGTTTTTTTCGAGGATTCCATAGGGAGAATTAAGAATGAAGTTATAGAAAAGTATTTAGATATAATTACGAAACTATCAGAGAGAGCAAGAATACTGCTAGGAAAACCCACTGAGATTGCTTGTCCTTGGGATGAGCTTGATGATGAACTGTTTGAACAGCTTTGCTACGACATTATCGAATCCTACTATCAGCCGAGTAACATCCGAAAAATGGGAAAATCTCGATCTCGTGATGGGGGTAGAGATATAGAATTTCAAACACCTGAGCGGATTGGTAAAAATACTGTTAAGTGGATTGTACAGTGTAAGTTGATTCGGGATAGTAGTTCGCTCACAGGTACTAAAATTAAAGTTTCCGATACTGTAGACCAGTATGGAGCAGGTGGATTCTGTGTAATGACTAGCGGCGTTATTGATAGTACGCTCTACGACAAGCTGGATGGTATTGCTCGCAATAAACGTATTGAGACAGATTGTTGGTCTAGGTTAAAACTAGAGCGTTTCTTAGCGAGGCATGTGGAAATTCGAGACAGATACTTCAGAAAAGGAATTTCCTAGTTAAATTGAACTTACTACGGATATCACTGAATTTGGTAATAGCTTTAGTAATAGTAGTTTCTTGAGTCATAAACTTGTTTACTTATCTACCTTCTCGATAGTATTATATTTTTAAAATCGGTTTGCAGTTGCGGGCGATCGCCAAATCAGGAACAATGATAAACTTGATATTCATACCCATCCACCGCAGGCAACTCGCCTGATTCAACCTGACATTTTTGTGCTTCTAGATTGACAGGTGCGCGAAAATTAACCAACCACAAATCAAGCGGACGTTCTAATTGACTGAGTGTTTTATAAAGTGTGCCTGCCGCTATTTCCGGCGCATCCCTTCTCTGATTAGCCAAAAGAAACAGCGGAGAATCAAAGGCTTTAACTTCTTCTTTCTTCCTAACATCCGTTACATCCGCTACAAAATCCGTTGCCGAACTTCTTTCCCATTCCCACCCTATCCCCATCAACTCTCCTATTTCTACATGAGTCTTTTGAGTAGTGGCAATTAACACGGGAACTTTCGACAATTCGCGGATAATCGGAATTAAAAGGTCTGGTTTGTAATATTTGCGATAGCCGAGATTGGAATTTACTGTTACACTGCTAAAAAAACCCATTACTAAAATTAGCAGAACTGCTTTTTTGCCAGCCATTTCCATAGCAGGTAAATTAAACCATTGACTTTTTGCTGTAGGTGTGTTGTAAATAACCGCCAAGGTTGCTCCTAAAAGCAATATCACCCCCGGAAAGTAGACGAAATTGTATCGAGCGCCGCGAGTTAGGTCAATCCCTAGAATATATGCAAAGCTGAAAAATAGGAAAATTGCTCCTAGCACAAATCCGCCGAAAATAACAGTACCTAAACGGCTATCGGGTGTTGTTAAGGAATTTTTAAGAGCGCTAAACAGGATGGGAAGCACCAATATAAAAAATATTGTCATTGCGATCGCCGATGCAACTACTACTGCCAAATTTAGCGATTCCACCGGCAGCAGAGACATGACAGTGATCCATGCAGCTAAAGCTTGAACAATCGGATTGATCGAATCTAAAAATGTGCGATCGCCACTGACAATCCAATTAGTTAGTTCGCTGCCGTATTTATTCGACAAAAATATCGGCAGCCAAACTAAACCGCCCGCCAAAGTACCCACGGCTACTGCGAAAAGCCGCCAGAGGATTTGAAATTGCCAAATATTAGGCTGCTGGCTGTTGTCAATTGGCAGCTTTCGATGAAACTGCAGCCAGATTACAGCAATTAATGCTATTGCTTCCGCACCCAAAGTTAGTGCAAAAAAGTAGTGAACGGCAATTCCTAAACAGTTAACAACTACCCAAAGCAGTACCGCCCAAATAGGCATGGGCGCGCGCTGTTGCAGCTTTTTTGTAGCTAATGTCAAGCAAAAAAGAGAGGCAATAACTAATAAGATTCCTAAAGTGTAATGGCGAGCTTCTTGAGCGAGATAAATGCCGTAGGGAGAAACTGCCATCATCGCGGCCGCACATTGACCGACTAAACGAGAACTAAAAGCAAATTTACCCAAAAAGTAGATAGCTGGAACTGAAATCACACCTAATAATGCAGGAAGAGCTCGCCCTATCCAAACTAAACTATCCTCTGAAGGCCCAAACAGTCGCATCCACCAGTGGGCGAGCATAAAATATACTGGTGGATGGTTGCTTTCTAGCAGCAAATTGCGGAGCACGTCGGCGGTGTCAGCATCGGGGCGCAATTGTAGCGGTTGTAATAATGTAGAAAGGTCGATCGCGCGATCGAGGGGCACACCGCCAAAACTGTTGCCCAAACTAAACACTAGAGTGGAAAACTCGTCTGTCCACAGCGGTTTCGAGTCCAAATTGGCAAAGCGCAAAATAAAGGCGATCGCCGTCCACAGCAATAGCAACAATAGTTGTTTGTTATTGATAAAAAGACTATATCCTGCTTTCATTTGGCCCGCGCTTGTAAATAACGATCGCTCGTTCTTGCATTCCCAGCCAAGAGAAATAGGGTATTTCCTCGAACTTCTCATAACCCGGCTTCGGCTGCTTGGTAGCAACAATGTACTCATCATCAAATACCCAAGGTCCTAGCCCTTTCAAATCAGCGTCTTGCCATTTTTTAGTTTTGTATACTCGCATGAATTTGTCACTATTGTACCATCCATTAAAAGTGTCTAGACCGCGAATTGATTCGGAATTCACACCATACACAGTCATGAGTTTATTTTGAGCAGCCGTTGCTGCACTGTTCCAACCCATATAGTCCTGAAGACAAACTACACTGAAAATGTAAAGTAGCGTACAACTAAAAGTCGCAAACCACATTGCACCTTTGAGCTTAAATCGGCTCATTTGGTAGGCTAACAGCAAGATCAAGGGCGGCAGTGCCGGAATTAAATATCGATCGTAAACGAAAAACCGCCCTGGATTGTAAGCTATAGCCAGAAGAATGCACCCCCACAGCAATAAAAAAAGTTTTTGATGGGTTCGCTTCTGCAATACATTATTTTCGTCCTGTTGCCACCGCACATCGTAAAATATATCGACACAGTTCAGAAATATTAGTCCTGCCACTCCGAGTGCAGCGAATGTTATGGGCCACCACCATCTACCGATACTAACTACTGGCTGTGGGTTAACATCTGATAACTGAATGTGACCCACAGCCAAATCAAGCAAATAATCGCCTTTTAATAGAGGCATTCGATAAGCGTATTGATTTAACCACAAAGATTGTTTATTTAAAAATACCGACCAGACAAAAAATAGAATTTTAGGTAAGAAAAACATTGCCAGCGAGGCACAGCAAAACCCAAGAAAAATAGTGAGACGCTTTCGATTCCAAACATCGTACTTGCGAACTATTTGCCAAAGTCTGCCCGCACCCAAAGGTAGAGCAAAAAAACCCATATAACAAAGTGAAACTGGAATGTGTCGCAATCCATCCATAGCTGACATTAGAAATCGTCCCTGGAGGCTTTGAAAAATAGGAGTGCCAGCATCTTTAATTGTCCCTAAATAAAGAGCGATCGCCACCGCAGCCAGCCACGGGCAAATTAAAGCAAAAACCATAGACCAAGACACTCTATATTGTTTTTGGCACCAAAGTACGAGTACTGTCGCCGCAAAAGCAACAGGCAACATTACCCCAAATTGCCTTACAAAAAAAGCTACGACTGCAAAAAAACTGCCCCAGAAAATTAGTGGGGCGCGTGGTGTTTGAAGTGCTAGGAGAAAAAATAGTCCTGACAGTATTGACATTGCTAGAAACGGCACGTCGGTCATAAAGCTGTACGATAAATTTAAAACTAAAGGGTTAATTGCTACCAGCGCCCCGCAAAGTAAAGCCAAGTTTCGAGAAAGACCCAATGCTAATCCACAGCGGGCCATCGCCCACGCGCCAACAAGGCTTAATACTAAAGTCGATACTCGCAAAACAGTAAAGCTAAAACCAAAAATTTTGCAAAATAAGGCACCCCAATAAGCTTGCGCTACGAGAGTGGCAGCGACGTAAGAATGACCGCGGTACTGACCCTCTTCCAGCAGCCTTTGAACCGCCTTGGCGTGTATCCAGTCGTCGTTAAGCGAGAATTCACCTACGGGCGACACTAAGAGATTAGTTAATAGCAACAGCAAGAGCAAAGGCAAAAGTAATGATTGATTGGTGATATAGCGCCAAGTAGTGGCTGAGAGTAAAAAAAATTTTTGATTCATAAAAGTAGCTTACTTGCAAAAGTTTAAATTCTTCAGTGAAAGGCTGATGTTTCTGTTTCCATGTATTTCGGACGATCGCTCGGGATGTCAAGAGCGATCGTGAATTTTGCGCTGTCTCTGTCCCTGTATGCCCTTCTCACTCTTGAATATTCCCAGCTTCTAATCAACATCCGTTACCCGCCAGCTCAACTTCATATTAATCCAGAAATTCCACAGAGTCACAGCCACGATCGCAATTAAATTAGCCAAATATTCATTCATCCCAAAAACATTAAACAGCAAATTAACCAGCAGCACATTCAAAATCAAACCCATCAAGCAAATGGTATTAAATTTCAACAGCCGTTTCAATCGCTGGCGCTTTCCGGGCTGCCGCTTAGAAATCTCCCCAAAAGTCCACAAATCATTCCACAAAAAGTTACTGATAATTGCCAATTCAGCAGCAACGATCAGACTGCGAGTCAGCTCCCAATTGAGGATATGCCGGAACACGTACAAAACCCCCATATTCACAAATACGCCGCTGAAACCCACAAGGCCAAACCGCAGGAATCGGCCCATCGGCCAGCGGGCAAACCGCAACCGAAGCAAATGTCGCAAATACTCAATATACTGTTTCCAGGTAACTTTACTCTCGCCTTCTTGCCGCTCCTGAAACACGTAACCAACTTCTCCAATCCAGCGGATATCGCCTCTGCCGAGCACTTCAATCAATATTTTGTAACCAGCAGGGTTCATGGTTTTGCCGGCTATGCAAGTGCGGCGCACCATAAAATAGCCACTCATCGGATCGGAAACTCGGCCCACCACTCCCGGCAGGATCACCAACCCCAGGGTTTGAGCGCCCCGCGATAAAAATCGCCTGACAAGGCTCCAGTCGCTCACGCCACCCTCGGCAACGTGGCGGCTCGCAGCGGCCAAATCGGCTCCCCGCTGAATTTCTGCTAAAAGCTGCAACAGCGTCTCCGGGGGATGCTGCAAGTCGGCATCGATGACGCCCAAAACCTCGCCGCGAGCGGCCTGCCACCCGCGAATCACCGCTGTGGAAAGTCCCCGCTCGTCTTCCCGGCGCATCACCCGTAATTGCGGATATTCCGGTGTCAGGGACAGGGCGACTTCCCAGGTGCGATCGGGGCTGTTGTCATCGACTACAATTAATTCGTAGTTGCCGGGAATACTGCCATCGAGCAATTGAGTCAATTTTTCCACAATACTCTTGACATTCTGGCACTCATTGTAGGTAGGAATGACCAGGGAAAAATAAATGGGCGGTGTGTTGGCGTCTGTAAAAGTTGAACCGAAAGTCTGTACGGCAGGAATTTGCAAAAGCCCAGACGGCACTGGCAAGAGGTGATTTGCTTGGTTTATGCCCATAATTTCAGCGTTTAGAAAGTCAAGGATGGTTTTGTAAGACTTGAGATTGTAAAATATCGTTCCTCTATCAATACTTCGGACAGTTTTATATCTAATCGAGTGTCCGAAACCCAGACTGGCTATATGGTGGACTATTATTTCAAGGTTTAAGTCCAGCCCTAAGTTTCCTAAAATGCGTTAAAAATGGCAGGGCTTTCTCTGTAAGGCTTACAGGGCCGTTAAAAAACTGTCCGAAGTATTGCTCTATAGTTGATTCGTTAATATATAAAAACGCCTTAATTCTAGGCAGCAATTCTGTAGCTTAGCTAACAAAAAAACTGTGGATGCAATTCTCGATCGAGCTTTACAAGGTTATAACATCTCTTCTGCAGAGGCCTTGGTACTTTTGCAGCAAAGAGATCCTGACGCGCGAGCTTCTATTCAAACAACTGCTGACTTGCTCCGCCGCCGACAATCAGGGGATACTGTCACCTACGTTATCAATCGAAATATTAATTTTACTAACATTTGCGAGCAGCATTGCAGTTTTTGTGCATTCCGCCGCGACGAGGGAGATGAGGGCGCTTTTTGGTTAGATGCAGCTCAAATTCAGGAAAAGGCAACTGATGCAGTGCAGCGGGATGCGACGGAAATTTGTATGCAGGGGGGCTTAAATCTTCAAGCTAAGCTGAACGGCGCATTTTTACCTTATTATCTGCAATTGGTGAAAACTATTAAGGATAAGTTTCCTCAGTTGCATTTGCACGCTTTTTCGCCGCAAGAAATAGAATTTATTGCCAGAGGAGATAATCTTAGTTTCAGCTATGTAATTTCGGCTTTGCAGGATGCGGGAGTCGATTCGATGCCGGGAACCGCGGCGGAAGTTCTCGACGATTCTGTGCGACGGGTGATTTGCCCGGAAAAACTAAATTCGGCAACTTGGCTGGAAATTGTGGGAACTGCTCACCGTCTGGGTTTGCCGACAACGAGTACGATGCTTTGCGGGCATATTGAGACGGCCCAACAGCAGGTTTTGCATTTAGAAAAAGTACGATCGCTCCAACAAACTGCGATCGACCAAAACTATGGGGCACGCATTACAGAATTTATTTTACTACCATTTGTCGGACAGGAAGCACCGGCCCCTTTGCGGAGTCGAGTCGGCCGCGACCAACCAGTTTTAGCAGATACATTGTTACTCACCGCTGTATCGAGGATCTTCTTGGGTAATTTGATTTCCAATCACCAGCCGAGTTGGGTAAAATTAGGTTTAGATGGAGCGACAGAAGCGCTGAAATGGGGCTGCAATGACATCGGCGGTACATTGATGGAAGAGCACATTACAACGATGGCCGGTGCGGTTGGCGGCAGTTGTCAATCTGTCGAAGATTTGCAAAATGCGATTCGTTCTTTGGGGCGGGATTATCAGCAAAGAGATACAATTTATCGACCTTTAGGGGTTGACAATTTGGCAGTAATTTTGTAATTTTTCGGATGCGAAGTGCGAAGCGCGTAACGCATCCTAGGAGTTTAGCCGTTAGCGAAGCCCTCGGAGAGGATCGCACTTTCAAATTCTTCTAGCGCTTGACAACTTCCTACCTGTAAAGCACGTTCTACCGCAGTGGGGATAAGTTGGGCGCTCGCGATTTCTGGAAAATTCGGACTAATATCCGATTCTACATACTCTCCATCTTGCAGCAAATAAATGCGAAGTCTGCCGCTGTCGTAAACCCATACTTCTGGAACTCCAATAATTTTATAGGCATCGATCGTAGTTTTAGAAGTAACATCCGTCTCAATTGCCAAATCGGGCGGCGGATCGTCCGGTAAAAGTCGGCGGCGACCAATCATCCGCTGATAATTTAGAATATAAAAGCAAGCATCAGGTTCAACTCCTGCTGCACCTTCCCGTTTGAAAGTAAGCTGCTACGCAGCTAAACCGGATAAAATAGCATTGCCTTTATTTTTGATTTTTCGCTCCCATTTAATAACCATT
>NZ_JAUBPR010000110.1:20043-22041 GCF_036700845.1 Microcoleus sp. S13_C5 | reverse complement strand
TTGGTTTACTCACTGCTGTTATTGTACCTCACCTTTGTAAGAAATGCTATATATGCAACTTCACATAAAATTGGTATAAGACGATCGAATAAAAAAATCCAAAATCCACAGGGCAAAATCGATTAACTGAAGTAAAACTAGGTCTGAAAGTTCCTTTGATAAAACTAACTTGAGTTGGCAATAATTAGGACAGTGGCAACAGCGAGTGCAGAAGTGGTGGGAACTAAAAACTGCCCAAAATATACCGAATGTCAAATTGCCATCTTGGTTTGATTCCCCCATCTTGGGGGCGATCGCTCAAGCCGCTTTTTGGTTAATCTTAGCATTGCTCGCAGTCTGGGCGAGTTGGTAGATTTGGCAACTGTTACGTTTTTATATTCATAATTTCCAAAACAGAAATCAAACAACTGATGGAAGTACGAAAAAAAGAATTAAAGATTTGTCCGTAGCAGAGTGGTTGTTGCGAGCGCAAAAATTGCAGCAGGAAGGCAAATACCGCCAAGCTTGCCGCTGTCTTTACATGGCTTTGTTGCAGCGGTTAAATAATGCGGGAACCGTAGTTTATCAACCCAGCCGCACTGATGGCGAATATTTGCAATTAATCCAGCAATTACCCCAGCCAGTGCCTTACGAAACTTTGATAAGAATACGTGAGCAACTATATTTTGGGAATAGGAGAGCTGACCCCTCAACCTTTGAACAGTGTCAGCAAGCTTATCAACAAATTAATGATTAAGTAGGTAAACGCCAAAAAACAGTAATATCCAATCGATAATTTAGGTGCGAGTTTTACCAACAATAATTACCACAAACCAACAATCTCAAAAAAACCCAGCCACTGGCAAATTGCAATCTAATTCTTTCCATATACAAGGGTTCAAGGTCGTACTCGAACAATGCGCGTAGCATCTAAGAGTACGACCTCGAAATGGTTCTATCAGACCGGAGTAGCAAATGGGTTGAAAGCCACGAAACTAGCACCAGCAATGGGATTCTGGTCGAGACCGCCCACAATCAGTCCTGTAGGTGAATTCCATTAGTTGTCGGTGACAGCGACTGTCACACAGCGAAGATTTTACCCGCCTACCTCACTTTCTTGAAAAAAGCTGTAGTGAGGAGCCAGACTGATAAAAAGCATTTCACTACTTGCAGGAAATATTAGTAGAGCAAGGATTGCTCGCCCTACTAACAGCCTTAAATCAGAGTAATTGTAGTCGATCCCGGATTGCCGACATTCGCACCTGGGCCAAAGCCTAAACCCACCGTCCCACCAGTCAAACCAAGAGGATTGTTAATCGTCAGACTAACGCTAGTTTGACCGGCATTAAAGTTAACCGTGCCTCCAGTAAAATTACCCGATGGACTAATGGTGTAGTCTATGGTGTTTAGAGGTTGACCAGGAACAGTAGGAGGAGCAATCAAATAGTCGACCGAAGCCGAAACCGAAGTATTGCCAGTCCGATTAATTGTAAAAGTTCCAGAACCACCATCAATAATAGGATCGGGAGACGAACCGTAAAAGAAGACAGTCGGAGCCACAAAAGTAGGATCAATAATGCTCAAAACTGCCAGTGACGGACTAGCCAAACTGCCACCACTCAAGAACAAATTCACCGTTTCAGTAGGCTCCGCAAGACTGTCAAATAAAGTTTGAACCGGAACTTGTGCGCTAGTTTGTCCGGCTGCAAAAAAGACCCCTTGAGTCACACTGTTGTAATCCGCTGGAGAACTAGCACTACCGTCACCCGTGCGGAACAAAATCGCACTCGGTGCCGTAACGTTGCCACTGCGATTGATGGTAATCGGCGCAGAGCTGCCCTCGTTGACGCTGTAATTAGCCGCACTGAAGAAATACGTGGTTGGCGCCGGAGCTGTCGCCGGAGTTGGCGTCGGAGTTGGCGTCGGCGTCGGCGTCGTCCCAGTTGTCGCCACATCATTAATCGTCAAAATTGACGGACTACTGGCGACATTGCCACCGAAAAGCACCAAATTCACGGT
>NZ_JAUBPR010000110.1:0-19943 GCF_036700845.1 Microcoleus sp. S13_C5 | reverse complement strand
GCCACCGGTGCGAGTAACGTTAATCGTCGCCACGCTGCCTTCAGCCACCGTGTAATTTGGTTGGGCGAACTGGAAGAGACTTGGAGATGTCGGCGTCGGTGTCGGAGTCGGCGTTGGCGTCGGCGTTGGCGTCGGCGTCGGCGTCGGCGTCACATCAATGCCTTGATATTGAATACTCCGCACTAGGTAGTCGGAACTATCGCTTGGGAAGGAGGGATAGGTGGGGCTATCGTAGGCTTTGGCCTTGAACCGCAGTTCGTCAAAAGCAACGCTAGTGGAATTTGCTTGTATCTGGAATGTGAAATTGCCATCTGCACGATCGCCAATGAAAGTCACTCCATCTGAAGACACAGCGATCGGTTTTTGACCGCTCGTCGGACCGTCGCCGCGAGAGATCGTAAAATTGCTGGCCGATACCTGCGACCCATTATTAAAGAGTTCCAGCAAACCAACTTCATTACCTTGATCGTTCACTGTAGTAGAACTTGATTTGGGAAGTAATCCACTCAGGCCGATCGTGGCGCTAGTAATGTCCTTGTTATCTGCCCATTTCACCTTCAGCACCTGAGATTTATTGGTGTTGGGGTCAAAGTTGATTTCCGCCCGAAGTTTAGTGGCGTCGGTGAACCAACCAGGATAATCAGATGCGACACCAATACCACCGGGACCGCCGTAGCTCAACCAGCTTTTAGGGTTTTCGTTCGTTGCTAAGGTGAGGTTGCTGATGACAGTAGGGTTGGTGTAGTTCGTTTCCACGCCATCAAAAGCTATCCCAGACAGTTGGATGCCTTGATTCTGGGCGGCAGTAGGCCATTGTGTAATTAGGTCACTGATGCTGCTGTAATTAGTGTTTTGACCCAAAGAACCAGTGATTGAAGTAGCCATAGCTTCTCCTTTGATGATGAGTAATTAATGATTAGAAGTGACTGAAAACCAGAGGTTGGGCTTTCTTGTAGCGATCGGTCACTGCAAGAAAATTTTCCTCATACCTGCAGGTAAATCAAGTAAAAAGGCTTGCCCAATAAGCATCTGAAGGTATTATTGCCCCTGACCAAATGTTGAGTGTAAATAATTACACCTACTTAGACCTATTTACATAGGGATGTTTAACTTTCATCCTCAATAAGTTTTATCCGGAAAAATTGCGATCTTTTTTTCAGCCCTATACAAAGCGGGTTTTCCACATCTTTAGAGGAGAGCTTAAATCCCAGAGCCCGGCCCCCCAAGAGGCAGCGTTCACTGCTTCAGCGGACAAAAGTGAATCAGCCGAGACAATTATGAGTAAAAATCCTCAGGATTTTATATGTCTAAGCATAACCCTGTTGGGAATTTCTGAAAATTAGGGTTCGGGCGTAAGTTAAATCTGATTCCATTAAAAATGCCTTAGCGAATCTGGCCGTAGGCATCGCTAAAAAACCAAGTTTATTGGTGATCCGTAATGTGATTGACGATCGCTAAAAAATGTCAAATGGGTTCTATAATACTGCCAGAGTAACAAAACATGATTAATCTGACTAAAGTAGGAATTATGCACTTATCCTCCTCTGATTTGTCAGGGGCAACTCTACAATAAACTCAGTTCCTTCGCCCACCTGACTGACGCAACTGATCTTGCCGCCGTGAGCTTGAACAATTACCTGATAGCACACTGAAAGTCCCAAACCCGTGCCTTTACCCACAGGTTTAGTAGTAAAAAACGGGTCAAAAATCTTGTCTTGAATTTCAGCAGGAATGCCAGATCCCGTGTCGCGGACAGAGATTGTTACCCAGTCCGGCTCGCTTTGCCAACTGCGGATGGTTAATTCCCCCGGTTTGCTCGTTGACTGGAGCGCATCTAAAGCATTGTCAATCAAATTATAAAATACTTGGTTAATTTGACTGGCATGACATTGGACGGGCGGCAAACGGCCGTATTGCTTGTCTATTTTGATATGAGTTTTTAGCTTATTTTGCAGCATCAAGAAACTGCTTTCTAAACCTTCATTCAAATCTACTGGTTTAAATTCAGCGTGGTCTAAACGAGAAAAATTTCGCAGCGTCATCACGATCGAGCGAATCCGCCCGCTGCCTTCTCGCATTGAATTGATCAGTTTACCAAAGTCTTCTCGAATGTAATCGAGTTCTAGTTCTTCATTGATTCTGACAATTGCCTCTGCTGCTTCCGGGCAGGCATTTCCGGCCATTTCTAGAGCTTGGTTCAAGGCTTTAAAATATTCTTGAGCGTGAAACAAGTTAGCGTGGATGAAATTGTTGGCGTTGTTAATTTCATGAGCAATTCCTGCTACCATTTGCCCCAAACCTGACATTTTTTCGCTTTGAATCAATTGCTGCTGTGCCGATCGCAATTCTTCTAACGCAGCCTGCAACTGCTGGGTTTGAGCTTGAGATTTTACCGCAGCATCTTGGACTTGGCTGTAAAGTTCTGCTTGCTGAATGGCGATCGCCATTTGGTTGGCTATCTGGGACAGCAACTCCATTTCTTGCCGCTGCCAATTGCGGGTATCGCGGCACTCGTGGGCAATCAGCAAACCCCACAGCCTACCGGGAAATTTAGGATTATAGCTTCCGGCTGTTTCGGGGGAACTTTCTTCAGTTCTAGATGTAACAATCGGCACAATCAGATTAGCTTTTACCTGCAAACTATCTAAGAAATCAACGTGACAAGGCTCTAAACCAGCATTAAAAATATCATTAATTGCTTTGACTCGCCCTTGCTGGTAAAGATCGGCGTAATCTCCCCGAAAACACTTATCAGCCCCCATATCTCCTAAAATTGAAGGCCAAGGAACCGTCATATTTTCAACAACAACTTTTCCTTGCCAGTTGTCTTGAAACTGATAGATAATTACTCGATCGCACTGCAACATTTGGCGGACTTCCCTCACCGCTGTTTGTAGGATCGTTCCCAGATCCAGGGTACTGCGAATTTGGTTGCCGATCAGCCGTAGCAGGGATTCTCGTTCGGCTTGGCGCCTGGTTTTGCTATAGAGTTTGGCTTGATTGATCGCGATCGCCAATTGCGATCCTACCCCTTCTAAAAGCTGCCTTTCCCAATCAGTCCATTCACGTTCGCGATCGCACTGATGCAAGCCAATTATGCCATTCACTTCACCTTGATAGCGAGTAGCTACTGCCAGCATTGACTTAATCTCCAAAGCTTCGGCAATTTTTCGGGTTTGTGGGTTCAATCCCGGAAAATCGAGAAACTTCGTCACTGCTAGGGACTCTTGCTGAGACACGACGGCAGCCAAATGCGGATTGTCAGTCATCGGTACTTTCATTCCCAGTTGGATGGGATAGTCTCCCGCGTTGTACTCTCCGCGCGTAACTAAAGTTTTTTCTGTATTTGATTCTTTGACTAAAATGCTCACGCGACTGCACTGTAACGCTTGCCCCAGCAATCTGCAGGCCGATGTCAAAATTTCTTCTATGTCAAGTGTACTGCGAATTTCGTTATTAATTTGGTTCAGCAAGTTTGATAACTGAACTTGCTGCTGCATCTGCACGATTAGGGCTTTTTGTTGGTCTACTTCCGGCAGCGAAAGACTTTCTTCCTGCATCCAGTTTTCAGATTCAGGCAACCGCGAAGTTACTCTGTGCCAGGGGTTTTCGTGTTGTTGTATTTTTAAAGACATATTTACTCAGCAGTTGTACAGTATTTTGATTGAGTCTGGTTTTATAAACCTGTGCTTACCCCGCCAACAGCCCCATCGCAGCTACCAGGACTTTTGGAATATCTTAAGACATTATAAAGGATGCAGCCTGAGCAAAGCAATTATTTGCTTTACAAATATTTATATTTAGCAAGTATGCCCTCTGCAGCCAACAATACTAATTGGTGCGCTGCATGGAACTTGGTCAGATGTCAAATAGAGTTAACCGCCCGTTTAAGCGTAAAATTAATCTAAAATCTATCTTTAGTTCAATGTTTGCGCCGACTCGATCAACATGGAAAATTCAATTCCCGACAATTTTCGTTCGCCAGCAAGCATCGACAACATTACTTCTGGATTGACAGGTAAAGCCCAGATTAAAATAGCTTTAGCGATCGGCAATTCCCGGCTGCACTGGGGATTATTTGTGGGCAAAACCCTGGAGAAAACATGGGATACAGAGCATCTCAATGCTGATGCTGTTTCCCCACTCTCAGAGGAGGAAAAAGCAGAATATTTGGTGCAAATAGTAATGAGGTCGATCGAGGAAATATCTGCTCAAAATCTCCTTTGTCTTCCTGCTACTCCCGCTTTTTCTAATCCTCACACACTTTCTTTCGTGCCACTGCCTCTAATTGTGGCTTCAGTAGTTCCCCAGCAAACAGCAATTTGGCAGAGTTATCCAGATGTCCGAATTATTACTTTAGACCAGTTGCCGATCGGGGGACTCTATCTTACCCTGGGAATTGACAGAGCTTTGGCTGTACTGGGCACTGGCAACCAATTGGGTTGGCCAGTTTTACTTATAGATGCTGGTACAGCTTTAACATTTACTGGGGCTGATGTCAATAGGTATTTAGTTGGGGGGGCAATCTTACCAGGTTTGGGTTTGCAGTTATCGTCGCTAGGTAAAAAAACCGCTGCATTACCTTCAATCAGTTTACCACAAAATCTGCCATACCGCTGGGCTACAGACACTGCTGGGGCAATTCAAAGCGGAGTTGTGTATGCGACGGTGGCAGGAGTTAGGGATTTTATTGAAGATTGGCGGTGTTTGTTTCCTGATAGCAAAATTGCGGTCACGGGGGGCGATCGCACTATGCTTTTAAAATACCTCACCACATCCTTTCCTGATACAGCCGCAGGCTTAATTGAGGCACCAGAGGCTATTTTTTGGGGAATTAGCCTGTTGACTGTTGACTGTTGACTGTTGACTGTTGTCATTTTATCAATGACCAATTCCCAATTGCCAATAATTATCAATTCCCAATTCACTTAGCAAACTCGCGAATATATTTAGCAACAACATCCGGGACTTCCTGCGGCAAATTGCTTTCCCCCGGACTGACTAATTGTAGTTCGGCATTAGGAGCCAGAGCAGCATAGGATTGACACAGAGACAAAGCTGCGGGAGTATCTTCAGAACCGTGCAACAGCAAAATAGGCGCTTTCAGCAAAGGCAAATTCTCCTCAACTAATTCCGCTGTAATTTCAGCCCGCCGCCGCCGGAACAGCAACTGCACCGCAACAGGGGACTCAATCAACTGCTGTCTGAACTTTAGCAATCCGTCAATCTTTTTTTGGCTACCCAGCAACTTAGCAATTGGATAGATCGATCGTAGCCACCACAAAGCCAGCGGAGGTTGGCCGATTAGCCAGCTAGCCGTCTGCCACCGCCCCCGCCGGTTGCCAACCTTGACGCCTTCTGGGGCCAACAACACCAAACCCTGAACTCGATCGGGATATTTGATAGCGTAGCTGGTGGCCACCCAGCCGCCCACAGAGTGAGCGATTAAATAAACTTGTCGCAGGTTCAAAGTATCGAGGTATTGGGCGAGACATTCTACTTCCAGGTCGATCGAATAATGAAGATTCCGGCGTTCCGAGTCGCCAAACCCTAGCAAATCCGGTGCGAAGCAGTGGTAGTAGGATCTCAAATGTTCGATCGTCCGCAGCCACTGACTGCTGTCCTGCCAAGAACCGTGCAAAAATACTAAATTCGGGCCTTGACCGACTTCGTGCCAGAAGATTTGCCCTACAGAGAGTTTGACCCGAGAATTGCGTAACGGTGAGTACATCCGGTTAAATATTTAGTAATAAAAAGATGATTAATTTAATCTTCAGAGATTGTGAATTAAAGTAGGAAAACATTAAAAATTAATTCCCCAGTCATCACAGACAATTTTTGACGGCGAGGTAATTTCCGACTTTTCTCAAATTTGGATGCCTTGGCGATTTACGCCAAAGTGGTCAGGCCTTGAAAATAGTCCTGTAAGTGCTGGTCGTTATCGTGGCTGAGCGCGCCCTCCGGCAGCGATGCGGGCAAAAAAGCCTCAACCTCGCTAATTTCAAGCGTATCCTGAACTTGCATCTTTCCCTGCACCTCTGCTGCCACCACGATACAAATCGAGTGCAGGCGAGGGTCTCGATCGGCAGCCGAATAAACACCCACCAAGCGACGGATTTTGACTAACTCGAGTCCTGTTTCCTCAGCTAATTCCCGGCGGACTGTCGTCGGAATATCCTCTCCCCAATCCACCATACCTCCCGGCAGTCCCCAGCGACCGTTGTCGCGGCGGCGAATTAACACAATTCGCCCGTCAGGCAATACGGGAATCACCGCAGTACCAGTAACGGGATGTCGAAAAATCAGTCCCAGCACAGTTTGTACAATTTGCCACAATCGACGCATAAACTCAAAAGCTTGTTTAGGAGATAGTATTTTCAGGCCTCCTAGCTTGCAGCTCCGGAGTGTTTATTTTTAATTTTTGATTCACGCTAGAGGTCTGGCAAGCCTGCTAAGATATCCGCCGCGTGAGTTTCTGGTTTGACTTTCCGATAAACCTTTTCAATCCTACCATCCGGGTCGATCGCGAAGGTCGATCGAGTAATGCCCATAAATTCTTTTCCCATAAATTTTTTGAGTCCGTAACAGCCGTAGGCGGTAGCAACTTCGGCGTTTAAGTCGCACAGCAAGGGAAAAGGCAGTTGATATTTAGCTGCAAACTTGGCGTGGGCCCCGGCCCCGTCTGTACTGACGCCGAGGACTGAAATATTGCGCGACTCGTACTCAGAGTAAATGTCGCGAAAGGCGCAAGCTTCTTTAGTACAGCCTGGAGTATTGTCCCGAGGATAAAAGTAAAGTACAACTCGCCGCCCTCGAAAATCGCCAAGGCTGAGGACATTGCCTTGCGCGTCGGGCAGGCTGAAGACAGGAGCTACGTCACCGGGATTGATAGTCATTTGTCGTATTTTTGTCAAGAGTTTATAGAAATCTTCTGGAAGATTGAAAACATTGCGTCCCCTCGCACCCAGATTCCCAGCGACTTGAATCCCCGTGTTCTTTTTTCTGGGTCTTGTACCGGGTGTGCTATGATCGTCATCGGTCTAAAATTGAGTATAACTAGCCAACGTAAAAACTTAACTGGATTAGTTGAGTGCGTAGTCACACCTAACAGTGTTGCGGTTTAGCTAGGTAGACAGGAATCCCCGCACTATACCGATAAAAGGTTAGTGTGGGATCAAAGGCGCGTCAGACTCCTGATTCCACCCGTTCATAATCTCATAAGCATAGCTTTGAGCCGTGGAGGGGTGGACAACGAGACGAACCCATTCCTTTTTATAATATCAGTGGGGCTGGACGTGTTCCTCACTTTAAAACGCCGTAGAGGGAAACGATTGGAGTACCTTGAAGGAAGTTCTCGATCTCCTTAACAGGACTCAGAAGCCTAAACCATATCGCTTGCGATTGTTGTGGGAGCGTCACGAAAGCTAAATTTGAAGAAAACCTAGCTACAGAAAGAGAACTGATCGAGTACGGTAGGGCATACCGGAATTTACGCTTGGGGAGAAGACACCTATAATGCGGCTGGAGAAATCCTGTCGCAAGCAAGTGACTTCGCTGAACCAAGAATCTCAGTCACCAAGAGTGCACAGAGTGTCAACCTTAAGAATCCCCGTGCGTGAAAGCCCGGGGACTGTCAATGTTTATTAGTGAGGTCAGAATGGCTAAGCGCCGCAATCTCAAGAAAGAGAAGGCACAACGAAATCAAGCATACGCTCGCAAGTTTCGCAAGCGGAGAAATCAAGATATGTTCTCCAATAAGAGAAGACGATTTGACGGCGGTAACGGCGGTGGCATGGGCGCCATGAGCGGTGGCAGAGACAAAGACATGGCTGCTGCTGAAGATTAATTGCTGAGGCTATCTGCCGAACTTAGAACCAAAGTGGAAAACACAATCGTTCTTTCGTAGAGATAGCCAGCCGGAATTTGTCCAATAATTCAACGATGTTTAGGCGAGTCGATCGCGCGCAGCGATAAGTGATTTTCTCACTTGTTCAAACCCGGTACCCCCGTAACTATTGCGAGCCGCCACCACTTGCTGAGGTGCGATCGCGCTGTAAATGTCTGTCTCAAAGGCTGGGTGCAAGTCTTTCCACTCCTCAAGTGTCAAATCTTTGAGGAGTTTGCCCCCCGAAAGGCAAGTTTTGACGACTTTGCCGACAAGGTTGTAAGCTTCCCGGAAGGGAACGCCTTTGGCGGCCAAGTAGTCGGCTACGTCTGTAGCATTAGAAAAGTCTTCCGTAACTGCTGCGGCGAGGCGATCGCCATTAAACTCGATTCCTTCGCGCAACAAAATGGTCATTGCTTCCAAGCAACCCTGTACCGTTCTTACGGTATCAAACAAAGCCTCTTTATCTTCTTGTAAATCTTTGTTGTAGGCCAAAGGAAGTCCCTTCACTACTACCAACAAGGCTTGCAAGTTACCGAACACCCGCCCCGCTTTGCCCCGCACCAACTCCGGCACGTCGGGATTTTTTTTCTGGGGCATGATGCTAGAACCAGTAGCGCAGCTATCTTTGAGCGTAATAAATCCAAATTCGTGAGAAGACCACAAAATCATTTCTTCTGACAAGCGGCTCAGGTGTACCATAATCAAGCTGGCTGCAGCGAGAAATTCTATGGCAAAATCTCGATCGCTCACTCCATCTAAGCTATTAGCATAAACCTTGTCAAATTGCAAGAGTTCTGCAGTATAATGTCGGTCGATCGGGAAAGTCGTCCCCGCCAGCGCGCCACAACCCAAAGGCGAAACATTCACCCGCTTGCAGATATCGCCGAGACGTTCCCAATCGCGATCGGTCATTTCAAAATAAGCTAACAGGTAATGAGCCAAACTGATCGGCTGAGCGCGCTGCAAATGAGTGTAACCGGGAATTAAAGTTTCCACGTTACGATCGGCAATATCGAGCAAAACCCCTTGAAATTCCCGTAATTGCTCACGAATTTCTGCGATGCGATCGCGCACATACAAGCGAGTATCAGTGCCGGCTTGATCGTTGCGCGATCGGGCCGTGTGCAACTTTTTCCCAGCATCCCCCACGATCTCCGTCAGCCGCTTCTCTACAGCGAAGTGAACGTCTTCTGCATCAACTCCCGGAACAAAAAGTCCTTGGCGGTATTCCCGGCGGATCTGTTCCAAACCATTGACTAACTGTTCGCCTTCTGCTGCGGAAATAATCCCCGTTTTTGCCAGCATTTTAGCGTGAGCGACAGAACCAGTCAAGTCGTACTCAATCAATTCAATATCGAAGCCAATACTAGCATTGAATCGGGCGATCGCCGGGTGCAGCGCCGATTCAAATCTTTGACTCCAAGTTTTTTGTTGTGTTGTCATTGCTCAAGCTAAAACTAGATTGTATCTCTCTTGCAGAAGTCTATAAAAACCGATTTGTAGCAAAGACTTTAGTCTTTGCTCCGGTTTGTAGTCAGCACTTTAGTCCTCCATCCCAAATTATGTACGAAAAAACTCAAGTCCTGACTACAAAGTTTTTATACATCTTTTGACCCAAAAAAACTGAAGTCTTGACTACAAAACTGTGAAACTTTTGCTACATCACCAAGAAGTGAAGTTTGGGCTACAAACCTTTAAATCTGTTACCGATACCTTCTTCTACAAGAACTCTAACGAAAAATCCCTTTAAAGAACCACCCAACAAAAATACCTATAAAAAAAGCTCCTATTTGACCAGTCGAAACAAAATTGTTCCAAGCTTTCTGGAAATTGGTAAAAATTTCGTAACTTTGAGCCAAAACCACCGTCGAACTCAAATGAGATTTCAAAACTAACACGTGACCGAGATCGTTCCAATTAATCGAACTGGTTAATCCAGCAGTAATTTCCGGCATTAAATTAACTATCATGGTGATTTTCTCCTGCTAAAGGTGTTACCCTCAGTACAACCAGTGTCATGTCATCTTCGTTACGATTGCCGATGCCGATAAACTGGTGTACGCGATCGAACAAATAATCCAAAATTTCTTCAGACTGCTGGTAATTTTGACAGGCCCACTGAAAAGCCGAGGTCAAGTTATCCTCGTCAAAGCGATCGCCCCTTTGATTAGCAGCATCGGTAAATCCGTCTGTGTAATAAATAATAGTATCTCCTGGCTGCAATTGCACTTGAGCTTCTTGGTAATGCGAATCAGCATCCAGGCCAATTAACATTCCCTCCAAAGTATCGAGCTGAAGAATCGTATTAGTTGCAGCTTGCCACAGCAAAGGCGGGTGGTGAGCAGCATTGCTGTAAGACAAAACGCGAGTTTTCGGGTCATACTCCGAATAAAACAGAGTCACAAAACGGTGGGAATTTTCCAAATCCGCGTGCATAACCCGGTTTAAATGTTGCAAAATTCTCGACGGCGAGTGGCGGTTCAAAACCTCCGCCCGCAGCATACCCCGTGTCATCGTCATCAACAGGCCAGCCGGTACTCCTTTGCCCATCACGTCGCCGATCACAATGCTCCAGCGGCCCTTGTCGATTTTGGACTTGAGATTTTTAATTAGGGATGGGGGGTTTTCCCCCTCATTCTCCTTGCCTATCGGGTCGTAGTCAGCGGGAATAAAATCATAATAATCTCCGCCGACTCTGCTAGCAGTTTGGCAGCGGGCGGCCACGTCAACACCGGGAATTTTGGGACAACTGCGGGGTTGCAGCCGCAATTGAATTTCCGCCCCGATTTCTAACTCTCTGTCTAAGCGGTCTTTTTCCGCCAACTTAACAGTAAGTTCGTCTTTGCAAATAGCCACGGCAGTTTGATCCGCCACCAACCGAACTAATTTCTGTCTGCTGGGAGTCCAGATATATTGCGGGTCACTGCTAAAAACATAAAGCCGTCCGCGTTCCAAATTGTTGACTAAAATGGGCGCCCCAAACAAATGAACATCCGGGCCCAAATAACGACCGACTTGCAGGTCTAGACTAGAAGTTTGCCCAGAGGTTTCCGAAAACGATCCAGCAGTAGCGCCAGCACCTGCTGTAGCTTGCCTGGTGGCTATTTCCAGCGCTTTTCGCATATCTTGGCACTGCCGTCCTTCCTGACAATGCAACTGCTGGAACCTGACTTGACCGTTGGGTTTGAACAGCACTAAAGCTCCCCCGTCGGCGTCCGTAACGCGAGTCGCCACCAAAGGCACCAACTCCAAAAATTGGTTGAGATTGTTAAAACTTCGCAGGGCAAATCCCAGCGAACCCAACATATCTTGAACGTTGTGTTGATATCGGTGCAAACGCGCCACCAGTTCTTTGAGGGCAAATACTGGCGTCGCGTCGGTGGAATTGCGACCCGAAGGGCGGTCAGCAGGTTGAGGTGAGGGGCGAGGCAAAGGCACAGCAGTCATTTTAAATTTGTGATTTTCGATCTTAGACGGAGTAATGATTGAGGACTTACGGGCCACTTGAACAGAAACCCGTTTTTTTTAGAACAAGTAGTTTGATTTGAGCCAGTAGGTTCGGTACTCAGAGATTGGTATCAACTTAAGTCTGAAATTCTTAAGCAATCTCGTTTATAGCTGAGTCTAGAGCCCCCTAAATCCACGCCACTTGCTTTACTTGGGCGACCCAAGACTGCAGCGGCTTCCCTTAAGAAGGGGGACTTTAACCATTTGCTGTCGCCCTTCTTAAGGGGAGAGCCAGGGGGATAGGGAAGAATTTGGAATCAGACAGCAGACTGATACTAAATTTGAGCTTAATTTGACACGCTACTGGCGCTTTGAACCCAAACCAGCAAGAACAGGGGGAAGGTATTGTTTCTAGGTATTTAGTTTTCACTCGCCGCCCGTGGTGGCGCAAGTCCTGCGATGGTAGTTTGAGGTTAAGGATTTGAGATTTTGAACCTCTGTATCCGCCTCCAAAAATCGGGACGACCACAGATACCTGATCAATCTAAAATCTAAAATCTAAAATCTAAAATCGAGTAGGGCTTCCACAAATTCGTAACTAGAAAACGGGCGCAAGTCTTCGATGCTTTCCCCGACTCCAATAAAGCGGATGGGCAGACCAAGCTGCTGCACTACTGCTAGGGCAACACCACCTTTAGCAGAACCGTCGAGTTTTGTCAATACTACTCCGCTTAATTTTGCCGATTCTGCGAATACTTCTGCCTGTCGCAAACCATTTTGACCCAGTGTGGCATCCAAAACCAGTAGAGATTCTACGGTAGCGCCTGGGGCTTTCTTATCTACAATGCGACGGATTTTACTTAATTCGTCCATCAGATTTTTTTTGTTTTGCAGGCGGCCTGCGGTGTCTACGATCAGCAGTTCTGTGCCTCGGGCGCTGGCAGCGGCGATCGCATCAAACACGACAGCAGCCGGATCGGTATTTTTCCCTGGATTGGCAATAATTTCGACCCCACTGCGGGAACCCCAAACTTTCACCTGTTCGACTGCGGCGGCGCGGAAAGTGTCGGCTGCAGCAATCAGGGTTTTATAGCCGGATTTTTGAGCAATGTGCGCTAGTTTGCCGATCGTCGTAGTTTTGCCCGCACCGTTGACTCCTACGATTAACCAGATGTTAAAAGTGTCTTTTTCCGGGGCAAATGTCAGGCTGTAGGCGGGATTACCGGCGGCGGTTTCGGCACAGGGAGCGTCCAGAATGTCGCGTAGGATGGTTTTCAGGTAGGCTAGAGCCTGTTCTGGGGGCAGCACTTCTTGTTTGAGTCTTTCTTGGAGGCGAGTGATAATGATATCGGTGGCTGCGACTCCGACATCGGCTTGTAGCAGCAAAGTCTCAATTTCCGCTACCGCGTCTTGATTGAGCGGTCCTTGACCGACGATCGCCTTTAGTCGATTAATTAAGCTGCGGCGAGTTCTTTCTAAGCCTTTCCGCAGTTTTTGGAGCCAAGTGATTTCTTCAACGGATACTTGGTCTGGGCGGCGGCCTTGACTGGCTAAGATTTCTGAAGACCACAGGAAGCCTTCGTCAAAGGCGAAACCGGGAATTTCTTCGATAATTGCCGCTCTCTCGGCGGCGGCTGCAATGACCTCTGGTTCTTCAATGGCGGTTTCTTTGAGGCGTTCGATGCGCTCCATGCGATCGGCCTGAGCTCTGGCCCAAAACGGCAGGGCTTCCGCTACTTGGCCGTCGGATGCGAGTGATTCGGTTTCTACAACCTCTGTTGCAGGTTCGGCAATTTCTATATTTTCTGCTGTAACTTCTAATTGTTGAGCTATAGGTGCAATGTCGATCGCCCCGGCTGTTGGTTGCAGAGTTTCTGCAATTTCTGCTGGGTTGGCTGCATTGAGTTCCATCGCCTCGCTTGCTTCAAGTGTGGCGGGTTCTGCAATTTCTGGAACTTCTGCAACAGTTGGTGCGGTGGGTGCTGGTTCAAGTTCGATCGGCTCCGTTGCTTCAATAGTCGCCGATTCTGCAACTTCTGCAACTGTCGCGATTTCTGCTTCGGCTGCTGGAACATCAGGCGCTGCTGTCTCGGAAACTTCTGTTTCGGGTTTTTGCTGTTTTTGAATATTTTTGTAAGCAGCTTTTGCCCAATTTAGATAATCTTCGGCTACAGCAGGATAGCTTTGGTCTGCGGCTGCATCTGTTTGAGGCTCAACTGGTGCGGATTTTGCCGACTCATCTTGCGGCTGTTCGGGGGTTGCCTCTGTTTCTGAAGATTTGTTTTCGCTGTACTGGCGACGAAACCAATTAAATACCATAGGAAATTGGGAATATAGTTATTAGTCCTTAGTTTAGAGCGGATTGCGGATTGCGGATTGCTAATGACTCCGGGTAAGGTTCGCGCCCCGGCGTGCACCCTCCGGGTAAGGTGCCCACCAAGCACCCGGAGGACTGATGACTAAGGACTAGGGACTAGCAACTTCTGCGTTGATTTTATCGACTACTCGGCGGAGGACTCCGTTGATGAAGCGATGTCCTTCGTCGCCGCTGTAGCGTTTTGCGAGTTGGACGGCTTCATTGACGCTGACTTGTTCGGGTAAGCCGAGATATAGCATTTCGGCGAGCGCGATTCTCATAATATCTCGATCTATCCGGGCCAACCGTTCTATTTGCCAGTCTACAAGGGCTTCCGAGAGCAATTCATCAATTTGAACACGGTTGGCGCTGACTTTCGTCAGGATTTGCAAAGCATAGGTGCGGACATCTTGCTGGTTGGCTAGCTGGATCAGTTCTGGAAACTCCATTGCTGAACCGAGACGGTTGATGGCGGTTTGGGTGAGTTCGACTGCTTCCCGCACCATTGCTCTAGCACTTTGTATATCGGCGGCGCGGATTTCGCTAGCAAGCAGTTTGTCGCTACTCCGCTGCACTTCGGATGCTGCTGCTTCTAGGGATTCTTGAACTTCTGCTGTCAGGGTGCGGATGGCGGCGAGGAGAACATCTTGCAGTTTCTTGGCTTCTAAGAGTTCTGGATTCGTCGGCAGTTGGCTGATGCCGAGGAGTGCGAGTTCGCGTGCTGTTTCACGGGCTTTTTTCATAGTTTTTAGATAGGAATTGGGACTTTAGGAATTTGGGAATTTTTGAGATTGCTAGGCGCTGGTTGAGAGCATAGACTTGGACTTTAGCAGAAAAACTCGCAAAAAACCCGCCCTGAGTCACGATTGTTTCTGGGTAGGTTTTGGAAAGATATTCTCTGTTATTCGGAAAGTAAAGTTTAGAGTTTCCAACCCGCTAACAATGGGGAGCATCTGAGATGTGGCACCATTGTCAATAAGCTTTTTATGAACAGGCAAGATGTGAGAAGCATCTGAGTTTTACTTTTACAGGAGAGCAAGCGGGACGCCTACTATATGTATATATGTAGCGGGCGTCCCGATCGCACTCCTAAAAAACGCTTTTTATTCTGATTGAGATGCTCTCTAAAGCTGACCTACAGATTAATGCCCTGGTTCAATCTTCTTCGACTGGGACAGGCTGGTATCTTGATTCGGATACCAAGGGTTCGAGTGTTTTGCCCTTGATGTTTTCGGGGGTTACTGCAATGGAGTTGTTGGGGTTGACGATGCCGCCAGAGATGATGACTTTAAAGGCATCTTCGATCGACATTGACAAATTGACTAAATCTGCCTCGGGAACGATAGCGTACCATCCGGTAGTGGGGTTGGGAGTGGTGGGGATGAAAATGCCGATCGGGGTTTCACCGGAAAGGTGAGGCGGGATATCGTTACTCTCGATCGTACCGGTCACAAATGCTAAAGTCCAGATTCCTCGCCGGGGATATTCCACTAACACCACGCGGCGAAATTTGTCGTTTGATTTGAGGAGGGTTCCCAGCAGTTGTTTGAGGGTTTTGTAAACCGAACCGGCTAGGGGAATTGCCTGCAACAGCCGTTCGCCAAAGTCTAGCAGCCACTTGCCGAAAATGTTGCGGGCCATTAAACCGATGACTAAGATGCTCAGCAGGGGTACAGCCAGACCTACTAAAAGATTTAGCAGATTCACCAAAATCGGGTGGAGTCCGTCAAAAGGGTTGATCTGCTTGGGAATTTTGGTGAGAAAATTGATGACCCAACTGGCGACGGTAATTGTCAGCCAGATGGTGGTAGCTAAGGGTATCACTACCAATAGTCCTGCGATCAGGTCGTTTTTTAAGTCTTGTTTGATGCGTTGGAGCACGGCGGGTCAAATCTCCTCGTAACTGGTTGCCAATAACCTGAATAAACCTGAGACTAAAGCAACTGCACGGGCTTTACTGGAAGTCACCATAGACGATCGTCTTCAATTCTGCTAAACCCTACCCTTTCTGAGGGGGAAGAGTTAGGGATCGCCAGTGCTGTACCTCTATTTTAAAGAATTATTGCAAGTTGGCGCTTGGTTTTAATATATGCGGGCTGTGCAGCAGCTCACCGTATTGTATATTTTAAGACACTTTGGGTCGGTTCAATCAATAAGCCGATCGGTTAGAGGCAGCCTGGGAGTCCAAGTGTAGCGAGTCCAGAGAAAATTTTCTGTGATTTGTGTAGGAAATTAATTGGTCGATCGAGCTTTCTCAGATTTTCGGCTGGGTGGCACTTCGTTATAGCGAATTCAGGGGAACCTATGCAGGTTGAGTGCAGTGTCTATGCAAAAATATATCTTTGGATAGATGTAGTATGACAAGTTGTTACTATACTGTACGTAATTTTTGATGGCGACAGCGATAAGCAAGGCAACACTTGCCTACCATGCAAGTGTTACCTGGTAGGCAAATCCAGCAAAAAGTAAAGCAGACAGACCAGCAACTTTGACTTTTTTTGACACGATCAATCTATATTCAGGAAATAAGGGCAGAATTCAAGCGAATTCGAGTTTGAGAGGAGCAGCAAAGCAATATAGAATTAACTCGGGCATCACTACAAAAAAAATAATCTGCCAAACGAGGTAGCAGTAGTTAGTAGCAAGCGAGATAAATTACTACATAGCTAGTTGTTTCTAGCCAGAAGCGCGAAACTATTTGTTCAACAGGGTATAGCTAAAAGGTTGCATAGAAGCAAGACTCCAGCGGTGCCGATTCCTTGGAAGCAGACGAAAGTTAAGGAAAAACAAGCGTACTAGCCAATCAAGTCAGAGCCGGGATTCACCTCGCGGCAAGCAGCAATACACTTGATTAGAAGTTAGGATTGAGATATGAATGCTTAACTCATGAAACCAATTGATTTTTACATTTTTTTATGCCATTCAAAACGCAAGACTTTTTTGGGCTTCACTTAAAGTCGCAGCCCGATAAAATTTTGTATCTGATAATTAATATTAAGGAATTTTTGTGAAAACGCTCAGTATCCTCTTAGTAGAAGACAGTCCCCTAGATGCCGAACTGATTGAGGCATACCTAATGGATGGCGGGCTGCAATTTTCTCTGGTGTGTGTGGAAACGCGAGAAGACTTTGCTACGGCGCTGAAAAAACAACGTTTTGACATTATTTTGGCGGATTATATGCTGCCTTGTTTTAACGGGATAGCTGCACTGGAAATCGCCCACACTACTTGTCCGGGAGTGCCGTTTATTTTTGTTTCGGCTACTTTGGGCGAGGAAGTGGCGATCGAAACTCTGAAAAGCGGCGCTACTGATTATGTTCTCAAACGCCGTTTGATACGCCTGGTGCCGTCGATTGAGCGGGCCCTGCGGGAAGTTCAAGAACGGAACGAGCGCAAGCAAGCCGAAGCACAGCAGCAGGAGAGCGAAGCTCGATTTCGGATTATGGCAGATACCGCGCCGGTAATGATTTGGATGTCCGATACAGACCAACTTGGCGATTACTTTAATAAAGTTTGGCTGGAGTTTACCGGTAGAACTTTGGCGCAAGAAAGGGGCACGGGTTGGATGGAAAACTTGCACCCAGATGACTTGCCAGAATGTCTGGATATTTACCAAAAAGCCTTCAAAGTTGGCAGCGAGTACCGGCTCGAATGCCGCCTGAGACGCTATGACGGCGAATACCGCTGGGTTTTGGGTACAGGCGTACCCCGGTACAGACCCGATCGCACTTTTGCAGGTTACATCGGTTCTTACATCGATATTAGCGATCGAAAACAGGCAGAACAAGAACGCGCTGCAGCTTTGTCCCGCGAACAAGCAGCGAGGTTGCAAGCAGAAGAAACTGCTAAAGCGCTGCAATTGGCAAACGATCAAATTACTAACATTCTCGAAAGTATTACGGATGCTTTTATCGCTGTTGATTTAAATTGGAACTATACCTATGTCAACCACCAAGCTATTGAGCTGTTAGGCAGACCAAAAGCAGAACTGATTGGTAAAAAAATGTGGGATATATTTCCCTGGGCTGTCGATTTACCATTTTACAAAATGGCTACCAAAGCATTAGCAGAAAAGGTAACAATCGAGTATGAAGACTTCGTACCGTTATGGAATAAGTGGTTGAAAATGCGTTTTTATCCTTCCGATTCTGGTTTGTCGGGCTACATCCAAGACGTTACCGCTCGCAAGCAAACAGAAGCTGCACTCCAAGCTAGCGAAGAAAAGCTGAGAATGTTAGCCGAAGCTAACTTGATAGGAATTGTCTTCGGAGATATTAACGGCGGTATCATTGAGGCCAACGATGAATTTTTGCGGATAGTTGGTTACACGCGGGAACAGTTGCAGCGCGGGGAATTAAACTCGATTGACATCACGCCACCGGAGTACCAGTCTCTAGACAAGAAGGGGATGGCAGAGGCACAAGCAACGGGGGCTTGCACTCCCTACGAAAAGGAATTATGGAGGAGAGACGGCAGCCGGATTCCGGTGTTAATCGGATATGTTTTGCTGGCGCAAAAGCGGCAAGAATCTGTGGCTTTTATTCTCGACTTGACGGTTGGCAAGCAGTTGGAAAGAGAACTGCACGATCGAGCAGAGGAATTGGCGCGGGCGAACCGGATTAAAGACGAGTTTCTAGGAACTTTGTCCCACGAATTGCGGACGCCGCTGAATGCGATGCTGGGATGGGCACAACTGTTGCGAAACCGAAAGTTTGACGAAAAAACTACTGTTCGGGCTCTGGAAACGATCGACCGCAATACACGCTCGCTGGCAACTCTAATCGAGGATTTGCTAGACGTGTCGCAGATTATTACCGGGAAACTGTCGCTGAATTTGCGGTGGGTGGATGTGATTTCGACTGTTGAGGCTGCGATCGATACTCTCGCGCCCGCGATTGCCGCCAAAAATATTGAAATTGTGACGGATTTCGACCCAACTACCGGGCGGATTTTTGCCGATTCCGGTCGCTTGCAGCAGATAGCGTGGAATTTACTGTCAAATGCGATTAAGTTTACTCCCGATGGCGGACAGGTGAAGGTGGAGGTGCGAAAGATAGAGAGGACTTTGGCCCGTGAGGAATCCGCTTGCTGTAAAAATTTGTCGCCCGCTAGTGTCGAAATTGAGGTGAGTGACACGGGACAAGGGATTTCAGAAGAGTTTTTGCCGCACGTTTTCGACCGGTTCAGCCAAGCTGACAGCTCTACAAAGCGATCGTACAACGGATTGGGTTTGGGTTTAGCCCTAGTGCGGCATTTTGTGGAAATGCACGGGGGGACGGTGCAAGCCGAATCGGCCGGGAAGGGAAAAGGCTCGAGGTTTTTAGTGAGATTGCCAATTCAACAGCTTCCTGCCGAGGGCGGATTTTCTGTTGCCGGACTCGGGGAGTTGGCGATTCCTCTAAGCAAGGCGCGAGCCCCTGTAAAGGAGTCTTTTGTCAACAGCAATCTTTCTGGAGTGCGGGTATTGGTGGTCGATATCGACGCGGATTCCCTGGATTTTGCCTGTACCGTGCTCGAAGATTGCGGGGCCCAGGTGGAGACTGCTAGCTCTGGAAAGGGTGCGTTGGAGGCGATTGAAAGGCTGAATCCGGATGTGTTGGCGATCGATATTGGGATACAGGCCCTTGATGGAGAGGCTCTGCTGCAACAAGTGCGATCGCGGATGGTGCACAAGGAAATTCCGGCGTTGGCCTTCACGGCCATTGGTAGGGTAGAGGAACGCATACGGGCACTGCAGGAAGGTTTTCAAATTTACGTGCCCAAGCCGATCGAGCCTGCTGAGTTGGTAGCGGTGGTGGCAAGTTTGGCAGCGCGCTCAAACGATTTTAGATTTTAGATTTTAGATTGACTCCGCGATGACGGATGTCGTAACTACAAACCAATTTTCTTGCATACGAGCGATCGGATAATTCTTAGGACTGAGGCCAACTGGCACTACATACTTAAACCCATATTCCGCACCCTGAACTGTCACCCTACGAATTTTCGGAGTTTAGCGAAATTGAACTGGCGATCGCCAGTTCAATTTTCCACTTATGTGTATAAAAAGTGACCATTTTGCTTCACAAAATCCCGTAAAAACCGATTGTGACAGTGGAGGGTGCGGAAAGTAGGCTTAAAATTTAAGCTTTATTTGTGAGAGTTGCCCTTAGTCCTAGGGCGTGTCATCAATTAGCAACCCACATTCCGCAGATGTGGGTGGAATTTTTTTATCAGTTGTGAAAAGTGGGAACCCCAAAGTTTTTCCGTTGA
>NZ_JAUBPR010000257.1:0-2163 GCF_036700845.1 Microcoleus sp. S13_C5 | reverse complement strand
TCTCTTGTTTCATCTGTCGAAAGAATTCTTAAAGAATTTGGAGATAATTATGTAATTAATTTTGCTTAACTACTTAAGTACGATCGCCTTTTGAGATGACTCGGGCGATCGCCAGACATGATTTGATTTTAAATATTGCTTAATCTCACTTCAAAATAACATCAATATTTTGTCGATCGTGAGGTTTGAGTAAAGGAGAGAATGGAGGCTTTGTTAGAAGGTTAACGCGAGGCCCAGCCTCTGGGAATGCGTTACCAGGCAGAGCCTGGGAACGAGCTAAACCCCGTTTCTGATTCCCGGCGCGCTCGCCCAAGCATCCTAGAAACCAGGTTTCTGCGATTATTCTGGCATCTTCACGCCCGATTTTGTTAAGAAACCGGGTTTCTGAGCCCTGCGCGATCGTGAGCTTTGAGCAAAGTCGCCGGATCGGGCCCAGCGGGGATAATGCAGCCGGGATTCAGCGGGAACAAATTGCCGTAATAATCGCGCTTCACAGCCTCCAAATCGCAAGTGCCAGCAACTCCCGGTAACTGGTACAAGTCGCGCAGATAAGCTCCCAAATGCTCGTAATCTTGAATGCGGCGCACATTGCATTTGAACAAGCTGTAGTAAACGGCATCAAAACGGAATAGAGTAGTAAAAAGCCGCACGTCTGCTAATGTCACCCGATCGCCACAAAGATAACGACTCCTCAAGAGAGATCGATCGATCTCGTCTAAAACAGCAAACAATTCACTGCAAGCCGAGTCATAAGCAGCTTGAGATTGGGCGAAACCGCAGCGATAAACGCCGTTATTCACCGATTGGTAAATCTTCTCATTCCACTCGTCAATTTGCGATCGCAAATCCAGAGGATAAAGATCCATTTGAGGATTGCTAGCAAACTCGTTAAACTCCGAGTTTAGCATCACAATAATTTCCGAACTCTCGTTATTGACGATCGTCTTTGTCGAGTCATCCCACAGCACCGGCACCGTACACCGCCCCTGATAGCCCGGTAAAGCCAACTGGTAAAGTTCCGGCATCGTGTTGCAGCCAAAAGTCTCCGACTCCATCACCCACATTCCCCCTTCCGAGGGATACACAATAGACACGGATATCGCATCCTCAAGCCCTTTGAGCGCCCTCGTCACCAGAGTGCGGTGCGCCCAAGGGCATCCCGTACCCACAAACAGGCGATACCGTCCCGCAGCGGGCTGGTGAGGGTTGTCTGGTGCAGTGGTGACAAAGTTGCGGAAACTGCTGCTGGGGCGAATGTATGCTCCCGTGCGATCGGGCGGCGCTAGTTTGGACATCATTAATTGCCACATTGATGTCCAGACAAATTTGCCTAGCTTGACTGTTACGGATGAAGGAAGCGATTTGTTTTTCACAATGCGATTAAAAGAGGTTTGCTAAACATAATCTGCTTATTTTAACTCACAGCCGAAGGAAGAAGGAAGAAGGAAGAAGGAAGAAGGCAAAGTAAGCAATGGTTTCCCTCGTCCCCAGGCTCTGCCTGGGAACGCATATTTAGAGGCTCTGCCTCGCTGTTCGCTGTTTTCCCTCACCTGAGAACGAGTTTTCTAGGATCTGCCAGAGGCTATTTCAGCATAAGCTCGATCGATCAATCGGCGAGCAACCGTCTGAATTCCCGTATGTTCGTAATAATTGGTAGTCATGTCTAAAAATGCCGCCACATAATCCAATTTGTCATCAGTAACATCAACGTATTGCTTGAGATGGCCTAAAACTATGGCGGGAGTTAAGCCGCGAGACTGTACTAAATTGTTCATCCAACCTTGCGCTGAAGCGAAAGTTGTTGTCACAAATCCGAACTTTTGTGAATTATTTGCGCCGGGAATTAGGTTGCTGATATTTTGGAATGTTGAGTTTTGCTGCAAGGTTGAAGGATTCAATCCGCCTAGGGTATTTTGTGCTACTCTAATGAAGTCCGGGCCAAGGGGAATTAAACCATCAGCACAAACTAAAGCAGCCATCCGCATCATAGATTCGCCTTTGTAATGGGATAAATAATTACCAAAGCTTCCCACATTGTCAAGGGAAATATTGTTAAGTTTGCAAAAGGCAATTAGCTCGATCGCCACGGGAGCGTGTCACTTTTGCGATGAGTATAAATACTCATGAACCCCACCATGACTTTTTTACCGATCATCAGTATAA
>NZ_JAUBPR010000109.1:0-22454 GCF_036700845.1 Microcoleus sp. S13_C5 | reverse complement strand
TTCTTTGAACACAACTTGATATTTTTTATTATATCATATTAGTTGTTTGTGTAATTAATTTTGTTTGACTACTTATTAATGATTGGCTCGACTTCCGCTGGGGAATCTTTCAGCAGTTGCAGCAGCGGGAGCGTGGCGCCGGCGATGGTATCGATCCAGTTGTCGCGCAGCCGTCTGTCGCCTTCTGGCTGCACGTTCACTTCCCGGCCGATTTCCTTCAATTCCTTTAAATTCTTCTGTTGGAGACTTTCTAGGGTGTACATAGGTTAGGGGAAAGGGTGGGAGTTGCCCACCCGCCAACATTAGGGGTATGCAAGGCAATCTTGTCACCGAGGTGACTTTGGTATATCATAGAGTCACCTCGGTAACTATGTCAACATCACCTAGGTGACTTTGGTAATCTTTTAAGGAAGACGTTATGAATTATCTACAACATGGTCAAAGTCAAGAAAGCACAACAGAAGGAGTACGGGGAAGTGAAGGTGGACAAAGTGTTTACCCTCACACCGACGGCAGCGCGACTTTTGCGGGAGCTGGCGCAGGGGTTCGGAATCAGCTCTTCACACTTGATCGAGAAGATAGCGCGCCGGGAGCTGGAAATTTCCACCCCTTTGGGGGAGTTCTCGACCAACTAATAGATGACACTCGCAAGCAGTTGGTCAAATCGAATGAGTGCATCGTGTGGTATCGGGAGGAAGTCAAGGAGTATGAAGAGAAGCTCAATAACTTAATTAAGCTCAAAGAACTGCAGGAAGAACAGTACCAAGAGATGCGGCGTCAGCAAGAGATGCTGCTACAGCAACAGCAGCTAATGCAACAGCAGTTGCAGTTAATGCAGCAGCAACAAACCGAGTCATCCAACCAAAACGGCGGGGAAACCCCCGCAGAATAATCGCAACAGAAGCCAGTATCCGTGTCGGGTGCTGGTTTTGCGTTAGATATTAGTCATTAGATATTAGTCATTGAGGCGATCGCATGAACAAAGGAGAACTGGTGGATGTAGTGGCCGAAAAGGCTAGCGTCACTAAAAAGCAGGCAGATGCCGTGCTGAGTGCAGCCTTAGAAGCAATCCTAGAAGCTGTCTCGGGGGGCGACAAAGTAACGCTTGTAGGTTTCGGCTCGTGGGAACCGAGGGAGCGGAAAGCTCGGCAAGGTCGCAACCCCAAAACCGGGGACAAGATGGTAATTCCAGCAACTACAGTTCCAGCATTTTCGGCTGGCAAGCTGTTTAAGGATGCGGTAAGCCGTCTTACGGCTTGGTAAGACAATTTGCCGATCGTCGTGAAGTGCGATCGGCTTGATACGTACTTTTAGCTATTGCAAGAGGTAATAAATGGTAAAAATTCGCTGTGGTGAGGATTTAGGTATTGATACAGATTTGATAATTGGGTGGGTTCTTGTAAAAGATTGTTGCAAGGACTACCAATATTCGAGTCTCAATAATCCTATTGAGAAAGCGAGGTTAGAGGTAGAAGACCGCCTAATTCTGTACACTTCCGCAGACAATCTGGTATTAACAAGCTCAATTTTAGGTCATGAAGTTTTTACCCGAATCCACAATTTCCTTGTTCATCTTTTCGAGTGCGACTTTTCGGAAGATGGCTACATCAAAGTAACAACGGCTTACAGTCAAGAATTACCCCACGAGAGTGCCCTAGATGCCGTGAGCGGACAGTAAGACAGTAAGACAATTTGCTGATCGTCGTGAAGTGCGATCGGCTGTAGACAATTTGTAGACAAGTAGTAGACAAAATGAAAACACCGCCCGACTTGAAGAAATATCATGAGGAAATGATGGCAATGCAGGACTTGCCACCTGCTACCGTAGAACTTCCGCCGCTAGCAGCGATCGCCATCATCAGCCATATACAGTTAGCGTGTCGGCAGCCCGGTCTTGTCGATGATGGAGTTACCAAGATTGCAATCCACACCGCTCGCCAGTTGCAAAACCTGTTCAGCGAAACCTCTGAAACTTACAAAGTGCTGGAACTCGGCTGGAATCCAGAAGCCGATATTTTAGTGCCAGACGGAACCGAGGAAGAACCTTGGCAGCAGTGCGAGGAGTTCTGCGACAGATTTTTGCAAAACCTCGGCTGCCGCTGCACTGACTACAAGAGGGCGGAAGTCGTGGCGGGCGATGAAGATATTGATCCGAAAACTTTGGCCGCCGGTGCTGCGATGATGTACCAGCTTCAGCGGAATCTGGAGCGCGAAGGGTTTGAGCTCGATATGTAAGCGGGTGATCGTTGTGAAGTGCGATCGGCTGTAGACATTTTGTAGACAACCACTAGACAACCAGTAGACCGAATGAAAATCTTACAAAATGCAGAAACTGGCGAAGTCTACATCGAATTAAAAAATGATGAGGTGTACGACATAGAAGAGCATCTTGCCGCGCTGATGGAGTTTGTAACCAAACAGGCAATTGAGATTCACAGACTGAGAAACAGTTATAGAAAAATTGTCGGGCGATTAGATTCGTTGGAGATACGGAATTTATGACACTAACAACAGAAGAAGCACAGGCTCTACTGGGAGGAACTAGGAAAGAACTCCCCGGCTCTCCCCAGACCCCCGAGGAGATATTGGAGGCGATGAAAGCAGCAGCAAACAATTACTACCGGGAGGCGATCGCCACCAACTGCCACACGTTTATCGAGTTCACCGGCTTGATAAATGAGTACATCAAAATTTGCGAGAGAAACCTCAAGCAGCGGGGCGTCGATTTTACTAAAACCAGCGTCCACACTCCCGGTGAGTCAAAGCTCCAGATAGAGGGCTGGGAATTGGAATATATCAACGACAAGCTCCGCTGCATATTCCCCGACCTAAAACTTGTTGAAGTAGAGAAGACCAATGGTTAACGCTCAACTGTCACTGTTTGACACCGCCGCGGCTGAAGTTGGAACTCTCTACAAAGCCGGTGATTACGTGAAGCTGCGAAGGAAGCCGGAAATCGCTGCATGGGTGAAGCGCGGCGAAGTTTACAAAGTTAACAAGGTTCACCCGAGCGACGGCTCGCTGCAATTCTGGAATCCCTTTACAAACGATTGGGATTTTCTCTATCCCGACGAAGTTAAACTAGCGCCCGCACCGCCCGTAACAGAGGATGCACCGCCACCCCCCGCGATTGATTCTGTATCACCAGCCTCTACACTTCCTGATACAGAATACATTGCCGAGGTTGCTGATACAGAATACATTGCCGAGGTTGCTGATACAGAATACATTGCCGAGGTTGCTGACGATGATTCTGTATCAAGAGCAATCTCTACTTACTCGCCTCGTGGCACGGCTCGCAGCGGTGAATATTTTCGATTTTCTTACCGTGACGGTGCCCGGATGCGGCACATTCATATTCGCGGGGGCAACACCGGCTCGCCGATCGCTCAGGCGAAAGTGCAAGAAGTGCGATCGCTCTTAGCGGCTGGGATTTCCCCCGCTAAAATTGCCGATATGCTAAAAACAAAGGTTAGTAACAAGACTTGAATTTATAAGCGTCCGATTACGAATCAAAACAACCTAACAAAAGTTGCCCTAATCAAGCAAGCACTAAGCGAAAGCTGAGGGTATATTTCTACCATTCTGTTGCCCTGCCCGTCGATTCCTAAGCGAAAACTAACAATAAAATCTACGCTGTTATGTCCTTCCATGTCTATATATTTCACCAATTGCGCGCCACCAGCTTTCCACCAAACAGGCGAAATCAAGCAAGCGCCCGAATACTGCCAGTAAAGCTGGGTTACGCCGGATATAACATATTGAATATACAAGCTCATCGCAAATAGCGATTCCGAGTTTCCAGAATTTAGGTTGTTTAAAATTCCCAGGGAAAACCAAGTATTTGCGAGGAGGCTGATTTGAGCAGGCGCATTTACCCGTTGCTCTACAATTGATACAGGCAGAATGCTTTGATATTGCGGATGCGGATTAGGTGCCGCTACGTGCGCCGCGTCGGCCGCCTGAAATTCCGCATCACGGGCGATCGGCGGCGGTATTTGTGGCTCAGTAATTGGATTGCTAAGAGGCATTAGATGGTATTAGATGATTACTATCTCCGTAACATTTACTGTTGTCGCATTATTCGTACTTCTCATGGTGACAGGCCCTTGCCATGGAGCGCTAGGCGAATCTTCAAAATATCCACCGGGTAATAATTCAGCAGTAAAATTAGTAGCTGAAATGGTCGAGCCATAAGCAAAGAGAGCGTTTGCCGTACCGTCATTAAAAACCGTTATCCCACGTCTGTTGCTTGCCGTACTCCGATCCGAAAGAATTACCGTAGGTGATGTTGTCAGCGAGAATTCTGTTAAAGTGCATCCGTTTGGGAACTTTGTAACTTGTTGCGATTGTTGTTGGGCGGGGTTAAATAAAGTCATAAATTAAAAAGTCATAAATTAAAAATTAGCAATTGCATTTTTTAGCTGGTCATCAGTAACATCGATATAACGAATTAAAGAATTAATACTTTTATGCCCCGTTAATCTTTGAATTACTTTAATATCAAGCCCTTGCTCATTAAGCCTAGTAATGAATCCGCGCCGCGCTGAATATAAAGAGAATCCCTTATTCTGCAAGCCTGCTTTTTTCAAAGCTCGCCTAAAAGCTTTGTCTATAGCTTGTCGGCTTAAATGCTTGTCAGTTCGGTATAAGGAAGGAAATAGAAACCCCGATTCTGGCGCTTCATAAGCTCCGAGCATGAGTTTTAGCGCCCAATTGCTCGGCACTTCGCGAGTTTGTTTATCTTTGCGGTTGAACAAGGGGTAAAGCACTGTGTCACGCGGTTTGCGCTTCTGCACATCTTCATAAACGTGCTTTACATCCATGCTCAATATTGCCTCCGGTCTTTCGCCAGTATACCAAGCGACAGCCAAAAATAGCTTGTGACAATCAGAGGTCAAATGGTTGCTGATTTGTTGAAAAGTTACCGGATTTAATGGTGTGGCTTGCCCGACGCCGCAAATTTTCACGAGTTGCTGATTCCGTATAGAAATTGCCATAAAAGCAACCTTTTGGTTGCTGTTTATATCGTAGCGCGCGAAACCTTTGTCGTCACGTTGTTTTTGAATGGGGAGGAGTTGCTGATTTGTCTATTTCCGCAACTTCTTAAGAATTTACGGCGACAACTTGGGGTAACAAATTGTTACTTAGACTAGAAGTAACTTTTATTTTAAATTGTATTTATGGCGGATCATACTTCCGGTGCTGGTGCTAGTGTTTCCGGCACATCTCACGCCAACCCTACAGGCCCGGCAAGTAAAGAGCGGTATGTATACGGAATATTAGGATTGTTGGAGCAAGAAGAGAACAATTTAACCAGAGTCGCCGAACGCACCGACAGAATAACAATTACCGCTAACTTAAGCACTAAAACCGCTGCAATTGACCTGCTGTTAAACGTAACAGCCAGCAATACCGCAGGGGGCAGCACAAATTACACGGCAAGCCATTACCTCACTGGATCGACATTTGCCAGCGGCACGGGTGGCGATAGCACCGCGTCAAACCTTGCACAAGCTGCAATGGAAGCGGTAGTCGCACTAAAACTAATTGAGCTTGATAAATCCCGCAATCCTGATAATAAAACCGTAATAACTCGCTGCACTCACACGCTCGCAGCCAGCGGCGGCACAAACGCTACATTTAGCGCTTTATTAGAATTTCCGATCGAAATAATCAGCTTGCCCGGTGGTGGCAACGTAATTGAAGGCAAGGTATTTCTAAGCTAATGGCAAACAACCAATTAGAAAACACCAAAACTTTTCGCCGAAGTATCACCGCATCCGACGGTACAGGAATTATTGAGATTTTAAACTGTGCTGATTCTTTCAGTGAATATGACGCATTATCCAATTCTTACTATTTAGGTAAAAGCTTTTATTTAGAAGCATTTAGCGGCGCAATTTATCTACCTTCTTACCAAGAAGCACCATATCCCGATATTTTTCCAGAAATGTCGGCGGCTGAAAAAATTGCCGCCATGTTGGCGATTGAAGAGGCGTATCCGTTTGTCGGCCTGAGATTTCACGCCCGCAAAGGTACGGGAGTGTGGTCAACTTTAGCAACAGCAAGGTTGCAAAACAAAGGGCGAGAGACCACAATCCCCTTTACAATCCCGTACTTAACTATCAATCAATTAAAACTGTTAAGCCCCGACGATCGGCTCGGAATTTCAATCATCAACTACGGGCACGGCGTGCTTGGCGCGGGCGACTACATCAATCTTGAGGGCGATTTTCGATACAACCTCGACCTCATAGCAAAACCGCAGGTGAGAACAATTGGCGCGGCATTGCCTTACGGAATCGATATTGACACGGCGGCACCGATACGCTTCAGAACGGCGAACGCAAACCGCGCAATCCTCTACGCTACCAACACCGGAAATACCCCCGTTTGGCTCGCGGGCAATTCCAGTGTTGCCGTTGGTACAGGTATTTATCTAGCTCCAAATGGTGGCGGCAATTTGACCGAGCAAACACTGACTGGAGAACTTTGGGCGATCGCCGATGGCGGCCCCTCTCGAATTTGTGGACTAGAAGCGAGTTATGCCTAGTAGAGTTTCTCGCAAGTCGTCGCTGTCGCCAAGCGCCACAAGGGGGTCAAGTGCGATCGACCTTGGCAAAGATAGCGGCATAAATTTGGGCAAAAAAACGCAGCCATCCGTAACAACCGGAGGCATCGGAATTACTCAAGAGGTTGCAAATATTGGCGGCGTCAGTGTGACAGGTGGCGTAAGCGTAGAAGTAAGCCCGCTGCGCTTAAATGTCAGCGGTCAACCTGATTTTGAAGACCCTAATAAAAATGCAATCTCGATTAGCGGCAGCGCAGAGTTACCCGGCGGGATTTTAGGGGTTAGTGGCGGGGGAACAATTAACACCAACACCGGGGAAATTACCGGAGCAAGTATTGGGGGAGAAGTTATAGGATTGGGAATTAACATTTCCGCTTCTAATGAAGGGGATGTAGGTGTTGAATTTACGATACAAATTCCCGGCACACCTATAGAGTTAAGTTTAGGTTTGGGATTTCCTAAAAAAGAGGAAGATTTACCAACACCAACACCAACACCAACACCATTAACTCCCCCTACAACACCGGGTATTTTACCCGATGCTCCTTATCCTGATTTTAAACCAAACTGTAAATACTGGATAAAAGAGACTCAAAAAAACTTTTCTCGCCTTAAAAACACACAAACAGTCGTCGCGAGCGAAGGTGGCTATGAGAGCCCTGATTGGTACGAACAATATGCTACAAGTATACCTGTAGATTGTGAAATTACTAAAGTAGATGCTAGAGTAAACTATTATATTCGTCACAATAACCAGACCTATACTCAGGTTTTAAACATATCGGATGCTAATGAAGTTGATTGTATCAATGGATTTTATGTTGTTAGAACAAAAACAGGAAGATTAATTTTTCAGTATGTCGATAGGTACTTAGTATCATATGTGCGTGCAATTACAGGGTATAACGCGCAAGGTGCAACAATTTACGGAGAATGGCAATTAGCAGGCACAGATAAATATGAATTAAAAGCAATTTGCCCTGAGCCTTCTCCTTCTTCTCCACTGCCTTTCCCCAACCCGCCACCAAGGAGGCAAAACGTGAATGAATGCTGTAGAGATACTATGCGAATGCTGCGACGAATTCACAAGCATTTGGGTGTCAGTCCCCTATTGGGAATGGAACCCTTGGAACAATTCGCCGGTGTCAAAAGCAAAGGCGAAAACTTCCAGGGTGAGAAAATGGCTTTTCCCTTTGAGGTTCCGAAAACCTGGCTTGATGTGATGGCCAAGAAAAATGACAAAATTACCGTCAAAAATCTTGCAGAACTTTTGCTTGTAATGGGTGCTCAGTCAGAGCGATTGGAGCGCGTGCTGGGTACAAAAGAGTTTATCAAGGATTCAGAGGGCAAACTGCGTCAATCGGAAGGTAATCTCTTATCCTGGCTATCTGGAAAAAACCCAGATTTTGCTTACCCTGACCCTAATGATTTCTGGCTAAATACAGATGATGGGGTTATTAACGAAAAGCGTCTCGAAGTTCGCAGTTTGACCGATGCAGTCCGCTACACGGTGGAAGCAATAAATAGGTTGGAACGGATTTTGCCGATTGCGGAATTGAAAGATAGTTCAATTCCCAAGCGCTGGATTTATCCCGGTGCTAAAGGGCAAGAACGTGTCGGTAATTTAATTCATTTAATTGAGTTAATGGTGCGATCGGATGACAAGCATCGCGGTTACTGGCCAGTAAAGGTCAAAGTCAAAGATGCCGATCCGGCTATCGAAGGCGACCAACCCGTCGAGCTGGAATTTCACTCGCAAGCCGACGTATTTAGAGAATTATTTCAATATTTGATTGACATGGAGGGAGACGGCGACTTAACAAGTAATTTTGCCTTGAGGAGTGCATTTCAAACTTGTCAGATGCACCAACTAACCGTTCAAAATAATGCAATGCTAGACGCGATTGTGGAATATTTAGACTTTAAGATCATCAAAACAAAAGCCAGCGTTCCTATGCCTTTCAATCCTTTTGCAGGAATGTCAAGTGAGATATCAGACAACGTACTGGCAGCTTTGGGCTTTACAGAAGGATTGCCTATGACTCCTAAAATTGACTCTAACAAAGAGGCAGACATTGAAGCGCTTGCACCTAACGTTTTGCAAAACACGATGGTGGCTGTAGATATTGTGGAATGCGACGAAAAAAAGACACTCAACGAAGCATTGTTAGAGCTTTTGAAGCATTCAAGTGCTGCTAGTGCCGCTGTTTCTGAGCGGGTTTCTGAATCAGCTATTGACAGAGTAATTGCAGGTGCAGGCTTGGCTCAAAAAGTAGCTTCGTTTTTGCTCCGAAAAGACGTTGCTAACGCTTTAGGCATTGGCGATTTAGACAAATGGATCGATGCGGCAGAATTGGGGTATACCGATTCGCCGGAGTCTCAAAGTTTGAGGTTCCCGGAATCTGATCCGTTGGAACCTTACGGCAGACCTACCACCCAAAATCCGCGAATTCGAGAAATTGACACCAAAGAACCAAAGGCAGATTAATTATGATTATTAACGACGGTGAAACTGCATCAGATTTATACAACGGCACTGCTTCAAAAACTTGGGTGCAAGGGATTGGAGACTTTTTTGGAAATATTGCGGCCAAGATCGGAGATGCAATTGCCAATTTTCAAATTGGTGATGTGAAATTTGGCGACTGGTATCGGGATGATCCACTAGGAGCTACAGCAGGTGCGATTTTAGGTGGTACGGCAATGTATTTTGGCGGCAGACTTGTTCTCGGAATAGCGGGAACTGTAGGCCGAGTAATTGGTGCAGTGCGATCATTGGGATTGATGGGAGCCGCTCGGGCGGGAGCCACTGCGGGATTGCGAGCGCTTGGCGGGCGGGTACTCGCCACCCTGGGAGCTCCAGGAGCTTTAGCTACGCGCTGGCTTGCAGGTGTAACCACGGGAGCCATAATTCGTTGGTGTACGGGTAGCGTGATAAAGCTTTTAAACTTTAATTTTCAAGCTACTGACGAAAGTTTGGACGATCAAGTTAAATCAGCTCAAACCAGTCTATGGGGAATTGCAGGTTCTAGCGCTGGCTCGCTGTTAGGAACTGCCTTATGCGGCATTCTCCCAGGGGCTGCGGTTGTTCGCATAAATCCCTCGAAATTGGCTGCTATCGCCGAAGTAGACAAAGAACTTTATGAGGAAATAATGCCACAAGTTAAAAGCATGATTATGGGTACTGTTAATGTCGCCAAAAAAATCGGGTTTACTCAAATTTACAAAAATGTTAGAAAGGTAATAAAAAGTCAATCTGCGTTTATTCGGAATTTTTCGCCTAGTCTAGCCAATACAATAGATAAATGGGGAGAAAAAGGTTCAAAGCCTTGGACAATAAACTCTGCGGTTGAAGAGAAAATTGAAACAATTTCGGATGAAGGCATAAAGGCTTATTACGAGAACTTGTGGGAAGAGTTTGTTGATAGTTGTACAGAAGCCCTTTTTGTAATGTCTACGGCATTTGGATAAAATATGAGCGTATGGGAAGAAAAATTAAAAGGGTTAATCTCTCCTACTGAGAGCAAATGGCCTTATCGAGTAGTTCAACTTAAACCCAATAGAAAACTTGATTCAGAAATATACACATTGTCTGGCCGCGAGGAAGATATCGCGGCCAACGGCTCGCTATTCCTTGCACTGTATGATTTGGCGCAGCGCGATCGCATTGACTTTGATGAGTGGTTTGAGCAATGGTCGCTGGGGTTTCCACTGTTGGATGTTAATCGAGAACAATCAAATTACCCGTTGTTAGGTGAGAAACAATGGAGGAAGCGAGAAGAACGACCAAAATTCAAAGACTGGACGCCGCGAGAACTGCGGCATAAGTTGGGGTATCGAACTATTGAAGTGTGGTTAAACCGCGATATCGAGGAAGAGTCAACTATTTTGAGTGGCACTGATATGCAATTGATAAATCATTGCATTCAGTTGGAATATGAAGGAGGCAGCAAAACACTATCACAAGATACTGTAAGCAGTGATGTTATTCGTTATTCGGGTATCCCTGAAATTACTTTATTTTTCCGGGGGCGCGACGCAAATTTGCCTGTCAAGGATCAGGTAGTTGTAGGTCAGAAATCTTTTCGATTTATGGGTTATACGGATAACCCCGCCATGGCAGAAAAACGTCAAGATTTAGAACTAATTACTCAATCGGATATAAATCGAATTGGCGCTAAAATCCGTTCAATATTTAGAAACATACCGCCTTACGTTTGGTCGAAAGGAAAAAAACAGGTGGCATATCACGATTGGGCGCGAGGTTACAATTTAAACGTTTATGCCTCTACTCATGCCGAAGCAGAGCGGTTGATAGTAGCGATTCTTGCTATTCGCGACCTTCAAATGGATGAAACATTTGTTAAATACGGAGAAGCCAAAAATCCTATTAAAGCTTATCCACCTGCACAAGAAATTCAAGTGCTGGGGAAAAAACATAAAACGCCCGAACGCCTGCCTGATGTCAATGTTGAATTTCAATACGCTCAAATTTACTTACCTACAGTAAAGCAGAAAAAAAATATTGCGTAAATTTACTTGAAAATAAAAGTTAAACCCTATAGGTTTCGATTTTTAGTATAAGCCAAAAACCATATACAGGGCGGGTTTAGCGTGACAGATTAAATATGACACTTGAATTACCAGGAGTTATGTGATATGGCGCGAATGACAGATATTTTGCGAGCTGATGAATTAAAACTGGCAAAAACCGCATACGAAACGTGGCTTAAGCTTGACCGTGCTGCTAAAAAAGCTGCTTACGCTACCGCTACAGGGGTTGGTGGTGGCAAACGAGCAAACAGAGGCTCTAGAATTGTGTTTATTCAACCTTTTGGGGCACCTGATAATTTCTGGTATGAAACCAAAGGTCTCGCCCCCGCAGCAGATGCGCCAGCTCCAACGACAGTAGAAGAAAGTGCAAGTGGATTAATTACTGCAGTCATTAGCGCAACTACAGCATTTACCCCATTAGTAGTACCTGCAGGAGCGAACAATATGTCAAACAGAGCTAGAAAGGTGCAATTTGCAAAAGTGAGATGTACAGAAAGAGCAGCCGGCGCAGGCACTCCCACAACATCGCGGATCACAGGATTGCCTTACACCAAATACAACACAAATACAATTAGCAGTCCTTTCGGAATGGCTCCTGGAGCTACCGATAAAACTGAACAATTTGCGGCAAGAGCGATTAGAAATAGCTTGTTAACAGGAAATCCGGCAGGCAGGTTTGTAAGTTTTACTTCTCAAGGTGATGTTGGAAATATCACCAAGGCTCCCGCAGCTTAATCAACAGGGTAAAAAATGAGTCTTCAACAAGAATTGTGGCTTCCTGAAATGGATGAAAAAACCTTAATTCTTCCTAATGCAATAAGTGACTTCTTGGAAATTCAAATCCCTATTGACAGTACAGAAGCAGAATTCAATAAAATGCTTCTAGTAAATCAATCGGGTACGGATTTTCTAGAAGGAAATATGGATCTTGACACTTATCTAGATGTTTTAGATTATGCAGAAATAGATCCATATTTTCATCTCCAAGAAGCGGCCTGGCAAACAGCTAATTTACTCAATTATTAAGTAAGTATTGCAAGCTGACAAACCAGCAAAACAATGGCATTAGACGACGAACGTGATTGGCAACTAATTTACAACGGCTTTCATTCTGCAACGGACGAATCTCCCATTGAGAAAATACTGATTCCGGGGGCATTTACTCAGCACACAATCAGAATTTACACAGTTTCTTTACAAGCAAAACCTACTTGGTGGCTAGGTGGTCGGTTAACGCAACTGCTAGGAAATGGTACGGCTAGTCCTGACTTTGAAGCGTCGCGGTGGGTTGTGCCTTTAAAAAGGCAGACACTAATTAAGGTTCCTGTTTTGACATCTGAATATCGCCTTAAGTTTGAGCCTGTGCGGTGGCTTAAAGAAATTGCGATAGTCGTTGAAATTTACACTGGAGAATAAGTAAACAGATTGTGAAAAATTTTGCCGACGTTGCGTCACAATTGGGTTCAATCCTAACTTTAATTATTAGTTTAATTATTCTTTGGAATGTGACGCGAGGAGTGTTAACACTTCTTGCTACCATTTCCCGAAAACTTACTATACTTCGCTCGTTGTTTATCAGTTTGCGAGGAGAGTTTCGAGCTATGCAAAAGTTTTTAAAAGTGCATCATGGGTATCATATCAGGGAAGATATTCAAGATGTGCAAGAAGATTTGCTGAAACAATATGATAGTGATGATACGGGATTCTAATGGATAAATACTCCTACCGTTTCAGTGTTGCCAGCTTGAATATCTCTGTGCTGATGTTGGTCGGAGCGGGAGTGATTCTGATTTTTCAAAAAGAAAATCCTGCACCTTTAATCCCTTTCTTAGCACCAATCATTGCACTCTTAGGTGGTTTATTAGTTTCACCTCCTAAACAATCGCCATCGCCATCGTCTAATGACTATACGCGAAGCTAGCCAATTGCTGGAAGATACAGAAGCGAGTAAAGCTCAACTTTTAGATGCTTTAGAGCAATTGTGCAAAGAATATGGGTATATCCAAGCGATGACAATTGCTAATCTTCGAGATTTGACATCCGGACGCAAAACGCTTGCAGAAATCCAACAACTAATCGAACAACTTAAACAAAAAATAAAATGCACAAACTAATTTTTACGATGGCTTTGCGTCAATCTTCCGAGCTGATTTATGGGAATTTACAACTTGTCTATCCCGACGAAAAAGCGATCGACTATGTGGCTACTTCTGGCTGTGCTGATTACCAGCGGCCCGGTGATGAATGGGTGCGCGGAAAGGGCCCTATTCCAGCGGGTGAATACCAAATCCCCAGCGAACCCTATTACCTTGAAACTCGCGGCGTAGAAGGCGACTTTTTTCACATTACCCCCGATCCGGTTGTGTCAGAGCATGGCACCAGAGCCGAGTTAGGGCTGCACTTTGATGCAAACTACCCCGGTAGTGCTGGTTGCGTAGTTTTGCGAAATTGGGAAGGGTGGCGGCGGTTTTGCGATCGGATGGCGTCGATCGCAGACAGCGGCGTAAAAAGCTTACCGCTCACTGTGAAGTATTAAAACTGTAAACTCTACATATAGTGTTGTAATGAAGCTGCAATAACACCATATATAGCGTTCATTAATCTCTGGTAGGGTGGCTAAGAATAGCGCAGTCACAGCAGTATTGCTTTTTGAGGTCAACTACCCGCCACCGCTCTAGCCATTTTTAGTTTAACATTGGGCGGCTGAAAGCCCGCGAATTTACCACGCTCGCGCGATTTGTAACGCTTTTGCCAGCCGATTGTATGATATAAAAATTTGGCCCGCTTTAGATAGACGCGGGCGCACACTTGACTTAACCGTCAGTGAAATGGGAACTGCAGGAAACGAACCTGCCTAAAACAAATCGTAGATTTGCTGCCTAAACCACTCGGCCAAATTCCCTTTTTTTATCCTTGGTAAGAACTGGGCGGCTGGTAGCCCGCGCTTAGCGTGCAGCAAGTGTGCAGCGGTGCAGCGCTTATTCCCAGCCACCAAAATACTAACATCTGTGTGTGGGGATTCAGTTTAAAAATAGCTTGGGCGATCGCACTTTTATCGATCGGATGAGCCGATCTGTACAGTAACAAATTATTTGTCACATTAACGAATTCGTGACACAAATCGACCAACAAGGAAAACCCTTACATAGCAAAGGTTGTAACGATTTGTACTCCTTGTTTTTCCTCCACCTTGCATCCCAAGGCATTAACAAATTAAATGTCTAATCCCCGATATTTAACTAATTAAGTGTCATTTCCCTGAAAGTAGAAAATACTGGATTTAAATCAAAGTTAACACATTGACTGTCACAGTTTTACCGTCTAAAATACATTCATGTTTTAATCAAACACTAACGTTTATGTCTAATGCTCATCCCTCAGAAACGATTCCAGATGAGAGGGGCAACCTCAAAGAAGCCAATACCATCGCCTCTGAGCTTTCCGACGAGGCGAAGCTCAAGATCGAAGTGATTCAAAGCCTTATGGAGGCAGGCGATCGCGCCACGTATGCCCAAAAGCTTAAAGAAGCTGCTCAAAAACTGGGCAAGTCGGTGCGGACGGTGCGGCGGTTAGTGGATAAATGGGAAGAACAAGGGCTGTCGGGTCTGGTTGAAACAGAACGCTCTGATAAAGGTAAGCACCGAGTTGATACTGACTGGCAAGATTTAATTCTCACAACCTATCGGGAAGGAAATAAGGGCAGTAAACGGATAACCCCGAAGCAGGTTTTCCTAAGAGTACAAGCAAAAGCCCACGAACTAGGGGTCAAGTCTCCCAGCCACATGACGGTGTACCGCATCCTCAATCCTGTAATTGAAAAACAAGAAAAAGCCAAAAGCATTCGCAGTCCGGGATGGCGAGGATCGCGTTTGTCGGTTAAAACTCGCGACGGTGCAGATTTGGCAGTGGAGTACAGCAACCAGGTGTGGCAATGTGATCACACTCTTGCTGATCTGTTGCTAGTGGATCAGCATGGGAATTTAGGTCGTCCTTTGTTGACGACGGTTATTGATAGCTATTCTCGCTGCATTGTGGGCATTAATTTAGGCTTTGACGCTCCCAGTTCTCAGGTAGTCGCTTTAGCTTTGCGCCATGCTATTTTGCCGAAGCAATACGGTGCAGAATATGGTCTGCATTGCGAGTGGGGAACTTATGGGAAGCCAGAGCATTTTTATACTGATGGCGGTAAGGATTTTCGTTCGGAACATTTGCAGCAAATAGGAGTGCAGTTAGGGTTTGTTTGCCATTTGCGCGATCGCCCCTCTGAAGGTGGTATTGTCGAGCGTCCCTTTGGCACATTGAACACCGAGCTATTTTCCACTTTGCCGGGATATACGGGGTCAAATGTACAAAAGCGGCCGGAAGATGCAGAAAAAGAAGCGTGTTTGACTCTGCGGCAGTTAGAGCAATATTTAGTCCGCTATCTTGTTGATAACTACAATCAGCGTCTTGACGCTCGGATGGGCGACCAAACAAGGTTTCAACGATGGGAAGCTGGTTTACTTGCTATGCCACCTTTAATCTCAGAAAGAGATTTGGATATTTGCTTGATGAAACAGTCGAAACGAATTATTCAAAGGGGCGGCTACTTACAATTTGGAAACTTTATGTATCGGGGTGAATATTTGGCGGGTTACGCAGGGGAAAGTGTAGTGCTGCGATATGACCCCAAAGATATTACAAGGCTTTTGGTTTACCGCAATGAGGGTAGTAAGGAGGTATTTTTAGCCCGTGCAGTAGCACAAGATTTAGAAGCTGAAGAACTATCTTTGCATGAGGCGAAAGCTAGTAGTCTCAAGCTTCGGGAAGCTGGGAAGGCGGTTACTAACCGTTCGATTTTGGAGGAAGTGCGCGATCGCGAAACTTCCCTCACCCAGAAGAAAACGAAAAAGGAACGCCAAAAGGCTGAACAAGGTGAACTCCGTAAGGCAAAACAGCCTGTATCTATGGAACCGGAACCGGAGGAAGTGGTATCGCACAACACTGAAGCTGAACCAGAAATGCCGGACGTATTGGATTACGAACAAATGCGCGAAGATTACGGGTGGTAAAAAATGACGAATCAAGAAGCCCAAGCAGTCGCTAAGGAATTAGGCGATATTCCCCTTAATCAAGAAAAAATTCAAGCGGAAATTCAAAGATTGAACCGCAAGACTTTTGTGCAGTTGGAACAGGTTAAAATTCTCCATGACTGGCTGGAAGGAAAGCGACAGTCTCGGCAGTCGGGGCGAGTTGTGGGCGAGTCGAGGACGGGCAAAACTATGGGGTGTGATGCTTACAGGTTACGGCACAAACCTCTTCAGCAGCCGGGACAGCCGCCAACGGTTCCTGTGGCTTACATCCAAATTCCGCAAGAGTGTGGCGCGAAGGAATTGTTTGGGGTGATTCTTGAGCATTTGAAGTATCAGGTGGTTAAAGGAACGATCGCCGAAATTCGCGATCGCACGATGCGGGTGCTCAAGGGTTGCTGCGTGGAGATGCTGATTATTGATGAAGCGGATCGGTTTAAACCTAAGACGTTTGCTGAGGTGCGCGATATTTTTGATAGGTTGGAAATTCCGGTGATTTTGGTAGGAACCGATCGCTTAGATGCGGTGATTAAGCGGGATGAACAGGTTTATAACCGTTTTCGGTCAAGTCATCGGTTTGGTAAGTTGTCGGGGGAGGAGTTTAAGCGGACGGTGGAGGTTTGGGAAAAGAGGGTTTTGCTGTTACCTGTGGCTTCTAATCTTTCTAGTAAGGCGACGCTGAAGACTTTGGGGGAAGCGACTGGAGGTTATGTGGGGCTATTGGATATGATTCTCCGGGAGGCGGCGATTCGGGCTTTGAAGAAGGGGTTGTCAAGGATTGATTTGGATACTCTTAAAGAAGTTGCTGGGGAGTACAAGTGATGGAATCGATCGAGATCCAGCCTTGGCTATTTCGGGTGGAACCGTTGGAGGGTGAGAGTTTAAGTCATTTTTTGGGGCGGTTTCGACAGGCGAATGAGTTAACGCCGAATCGGTTGGGTAAGATGGCGGGGTTGGGAGGCGCGATCGCCCGTTGGGAAAAGTTTCGGTTTAATCCGCCTCCTTCTCCTCAGCAGTTGGAGGCGTTGGCGGTGGTTGTGGGAGTTGAAACGGAACGGTTACAGGAAATGTTACCGCCTCCTGATGTAGGGATGAAGTTAGAGCCGATTCGGTTGTGTGGGGCTTGTTATGCCCAGTCGCCTTGTCACCGGATCGAGTGGCAGTTTAAAACAGCAACGGGGTGCGATCGGCACAAATTACGCTTGCTGTCGGAGTGTCCCAACTGCGGGGCGAGGTTTAAGATTCCGGCGTTATGGGTGGATGGGTGGTGTTCTCGGTGTTTTTTGTCCTTTAAAGATATAGTAAAGTGGCAGAAAACTACTTTGCCATAATCGATAATCTGCCACGTATATTTATCACAAAGGCCCAAATAAATTTACTGACTTAAACTATTAATTTTGCCAACATTTAAAACAATCAAAGTTATTGTTTATATTAATTAAACGATCAGTAAAAAAAATATTTTTATGAATAAATTTTCATATTCTTATCACACTGTTTAATAGAAAATACGCCCTATATTTTAGGTTAAAATATGGCTATGTTTTATTTAAATAGAAACAAATGTTTTCTGTCTTAGATCATAAAAAATTTAGAGCAAATAATAGGGAGGAAAGCACTCCTAAGACAGCTATTATGGTTGAATCTAGAAATATTCAAGAGTTTCCCTCTTTGGGTTCAGTTGGCTTGTCACTTAGAAAGCCAATTAAAGGCGTTGAGTATAATATGGTAAAAAAATACGTTAAATTACAAATATTATCTACTAATCCAGAAGAGTCAAAAGCTGTTTTTTTAGAGCCTCAAGTTGACTCAGGGTTTCCTGATATTGTTATTGTTTACTTTGCTTCCGAAATTGCGAAAAAATGGTCGCCAGAGAGAAAAAAACTAAACAAGTTAGATTGGCGTATCTTGCATTGGATGGTTTCGGAGAAAATTATTGAACCAACCAAAATGAAAACAATTTTTCCCAATGATTTGTCTAAGTCACTACAACGATTGATGGATGCAGAACTTATTGATTATAAAGGAGATACATGGGAAGCCAAACCCTTAGAGGAAATTTTTGCAATTCAGCGACTAATTGCAATTGAAGCAAAAGTAAAAAATTGGCAAGAGGGACTACAGCAAGCTTTTCAGAATACATGGTTTGCTTCAGAATCCTATTTGCTGCTACCAGAGGTGCGGAATACCAATGAGCTTATTCAAAAGGCAACACGGTTTGGAGTGGGACTTCTGACCACTGAATGTTCATTAGCGCAGCCTAAGCTTTCACCACAGGTGACAAAGCTTCCTAAATCCTATGTTTCCTGGCTGTTCAATGAATGGGCTTGGCGTGCATCGTTCGATATACGCTGCCTATAGCGTAAGTGTAAATACTTAATTGCTAATAGAGATACGTATCTGATGCTATTATTAAAGCCAGTCGGGAAATTTTTACCTTTTTTGTAGAATAATATTGTAATAATTTTACCTGTCAAAAATGACTATTGATCTAAAATGGCTACAAGCTCAGTTTCCCGAAATATCCTGCCTTACTCGACTAACCCCAGGTGGTCAGAAAGAGGTTTTCTCAGGTAATCATCCGACTGATGGGGCAGTGGTAATCAAGCTTTACCACCAGAAGATGGACAATGAGCGGATAGTTCGCGAAATTCAGGCTGTGCAAACTGTTGCTTCACCGAGGGTGCCAAAAATTTTCGAGGTTGACATTAAAAACTCCTCACTGGGCGACGTGATTTGGTTACGAGAAGAACGAATTGCTGGCGATAGTCTACGCCAAGTTGTACAGCAGAAAGGAAGCCTTGATCCTCGGCAAGTATTACTACTAGGAAGGCAGATGCTTGAAGCACTTGCGGATGCTGAAAAAGTTCGCATTGTGCATCGAGATGTAAAACCGGATAACATAATGATTGATGGTTTCCATAATGCGTGGCTTTTAGATTTTGGTCTTGCGAGGCACTTAGATTTAAAATCCCTAACTGCAACTTCTAATTATTTTGGTGCTTTTACACCTGGGTATGCCCCGCCAGAACAGTTTAAGAATCGAAAGTCTGAGATAGATGGTCGTGCCGATCTATTTGGTCTGGGAGTAACTCTGTATGAGTGTTTAGAGGGTATCAATCCTTTTACTGATAAAGCAAGGGATTATATAGAGATTCTTAATCGTGTTGAAACTTACCCTCTGCCCAGAATCTCTAAGACTGTGGACAAAAAGGGAAAATTTTCGGATTTGGTCTGGACTATGACACGACAAAGACCAGCTCACCGTTTACCCAAGGTTATCGAAGCTTTCACTTGGATACAGGAAATTTGTACAGAAGAAGGACTTTGATAAATGGAACTTTATCTTCAGCTTGGATATGGCATGATGGGCCACTGTAAATATCTCATTGAACAGTGGGGAGGTGGAACCGTTATCCTTAGCCCCCGTGATTTAGAACCTAACCAGCTATCAAAGTTTGCGAAAGAAATAAAGAATCTCAAAGGGGAAGTTCTACTAGATCCTCAAGTCTATCTGCCACGTGCTACTCATCCACGACTGCAATCCCATAATTATTGGGATAGGGAATACCAAACTCAAGATTTTTGGTCTGGTGCAGGATTGAATGAGCAATTGAAAAAATTGCTAGAACTAAATCGGGAGCTGGATTGTGCTGCCTGGATTTTACCAGGACATTATACCTCTGTTGTCAACGAGATGTGGCTGGAGTGTCAGCGTAGTACAATTGAAGCTGCTCAAAAATTGCAAAACAATCAATTTGAATTAATTGCAACAGTAGCTTTGAATGTTGATGCTACTAAAAATCCCGATCAAATTCATGACTTGATTGAGTCTGCTAAAGGTTGGTCTGTTAGCGCGATTTATTTAATTTGTGAACCACCGAACGGTCAGTATTTGATTGAGCACCCGGTTTGGCTGGTAAATCTTGTAGATCTTATCGCTGGATTGCGGTTAAGTGGTAAAAAGGTAATAGTTGGTTATAGTAATCATCAAATGCTGATTGCAGGTTGCGCTTCTGCAAATGCAATTGCTTCAGGTACGTGGTTGAATGTACGCTCCTTCACGAGCGAAAAATTTCACGCACAAGAATCTGACGACGAATCAAGGCGAACTACTTGGTATTATTGCCCGCAGGCTCTTTCAGAGTTTAGAATTCCTTCTCTGGAGTTGGCAGCAATGCGAGGAATGTTAGCAGAATTAAAGCCACTACCACATTTAGGGAGTAGTGAAGCGGATATATTGTTTAGTGGCTCTCAGCCTAGCTCTACAGGATTTGGAGAGCGCGAATCATTTCGTCACTATTTGAAGGCTTTAAGAAGTCAAGTTATTGCATCTAGGAAAAATTCTTTTGATGAATCAGTAAATCACCATAAACACTTACTAGATTCTGCTGAAAATATTCTTGCAAGGTTCCGGGACGTTGGCATTCGGGACAAAGCGAGAGATTTTGAAGCCGTAATTGATACTAATAGAGCCGCACTGAGTTATCTTCAAGACTATCGCGGTGTAATCCTTGGTCGTGCTTGGAGTACGCTATAAGTTGAGCCATTTCCTGGGGGGTTCGACGGACGAATAAGTTAACGCCGAATCGGGTGGGTAAGATGGCGGGGTTGTCCGGCGCGATCGCCCGTTGGGAAAAGTTTCGGTTTAATCCTCCTCCTTCTCGTCAACAGTTGGAGGCGTTAGCGGTGGTGGTAGGGGTGGAGGGCGATCGGTTACAGGAAATGTTACCGCCTCCGGGTGTAGGGATGAAGTTAGAGCCGATTCGGTTGTGTGGGGCTTGTTATGCCCAGTCGCCTTGTCACCGGATAAAGTGGCAGTTTAAGACGGCAACGGGGTGCGATCGCCACGAGTTACGCTTGCTGTCAGAATGTCCTAACTGTAGGGCAAGATAAAAAATTCCAGCTTTATGGGTTGAAGGGCAAGGCCAAAGATGTTTTACATCTTTTGCTGAAATAAAAATATACCAAAAGCCTTTACGCTTTACGCAAAAAGACGATTTGGTCAGTGAATAGATTTGGATGTTGTGAAATATTACTGGTTCTTTGCGGGCTGGTTGCGTTTCGAGGTAAAATAATCAATTGCGTTCTAACACTGTCTAGCAGACAAAACTTAGGACGCGCTGTACAAGGCGGCACAAGATGGCACTTAAAAAAAGTGAACTTTACAGTTCGTTATGGAAAAGCTGTGATGAATTGCGGGGCGGCATGGATGCCTCGCAATATAAAGACTATGTGTTGACGTTATTGTTCATTAAATATGTTTCTGACCGCTATGCAGGGGTAGAGGGTGCCCCGATTGAAGTCCCGGAAGGGGGAAGCTTTCAGGACATTGTGGCGCTCAAAGGCGACAAAGAAATTGGGGACAAAATCAATAAAATTATTGCCAAACTTGCGGAAGCGAATAACCTGAAGGGCATTATTGATGTTGCTGAGTTCAATGATCCTGACAAGTTGGGCCAAGGTCAGGATATGCAGGATCGGCTCTCTAGGTTGGTAGCTATCTTTAATCGCCCGAACCTGAATTTTAGTAAGAATCGCGCCGATGGGGACGATCTATTAGGGGATGCCTACGAGTACCTGATGCGGAACTTTGCCACCCAGTCAGGGAAAAGCAAAGGGCAGTTTTATACTCCGGCGGAAGTGTCTCGGATTATTTCTAAGGTGATTGGGGTCAATACTGCCGAAAGCCAGGATCAGACAATTTATGACCCGACTTGTGGCAGCGGTTCTTTGTTGCTGAAGGCGGCGGATGAAGCTGCACGGGGGTTAACAATCTATGGGCAGGAGATGGACAACGCTACTCGCGCCTTGGCTAAGATGAATATGATTCTGCATAGGCATCCCACAGCCGAAATTGAGCAGGGTAATACATTAGCAAATCCACGCTTTAAAGAACCAAATGGAAGCCTGAAACAATTTGATTTTGCTGTTGCCAATCCACACTTTTCTGTAAAGGCTTGGAGTAATGGACTCACTCCCAGCAACGACGAATTTAAAAGATTTGATGGCTATGGCATCCCTCCGGCAAAAAATGGAGACTACGCTTTTTTTCTCCATGTAGTTCGCTCCCTCACATATAAAGGCAAGGGGGCGATTATTCTGCCTCACGGGGTTCTATTTCGGGGCAATGCCGAAGCAGAAATCCGCAGGAACTTGATTTGCAAGGGAGAGATTAAAGGGAGCATGTCACTTCTGTAGTGAGTAATGATACTCATGCAGGTCTTCGCTGATTACCAATTAAGCCGTTCAAGTAA
>NZ_JAUBPR010000108.1:0-22771 GCF_036700845.1 Microcoleus sp. S13_C5 | reverse complement strand
GGCTGGCATACATTCTAACTAATGATCGCTTATCTTATATTTCTATTATACAATCTAGCTGCGTATCAGCTTATCTGTCCACTCTAAATAGACTCGAAATCGCTAGTAAATGAATCAATCAATAGACAGATATTTAACTCCTCCCTTCTAATTACAATCTCTATCAATAGGAATAGATCCAGCCGTGTCCTCCGTTACTATCTTGATGTCTTCAACAACAAGATTATTAGGAATCAAAATAGGTAGAGTTTCAGAAGCTTTTAAAGACCAGGTGCGATCGGCGGTAAAATCTAAAATAGACTGGTGATAATTACTCAAACTTTCTCGATGTCCAATGCTCAGAAATGTCATACCAGAGTTTTGTAACTGTTGATATAAATGTTTTTCATTATGAGGATCGAGGGCGCTAGTAGCCTCATCTAAAATAGCATAACTAGGTTTATTGAGCAGCAGACGTGCGAAAATTAGCCGCTGTTGTTCTCCTAAAGATAGAAGCTGTGCCCAGTTTTGTTCAGTGTTAAATCCTCCATGCGTTTGCTCTAATTCGGGTAAATTTACCTGCATCAAAATTTGCCTCAACTGCGAATCTTCTACTTCTGCATCCATATTTGGATACAGCATTTGATCTCGTAACGTCCCTAAAATCATGTAAGGTCGCTGCGACAAAAACAACATTTGATCGAGGGTAGGGCGCAAAATTTTGCCAGTCCCTGCATCCCACAGTCCAACGATCGCCCTTAGCAAAGAACTCTTCCCGCACCCGCTAGGCCCTCTCACCAGCAAACTCTCACCGGTTGATAGCTTCACAGATAGATCCTCCACCAAAGTCCGTTGACGGTTAGGTGTTTGGAGGGTCATATTTTCGATCGCCAGTCGATCGGCAATTTCAGTTTTGATACTTGTTTCCTCAACGCCGTCAGACTCTTGAGAAGTTAAGTGATGAGTTTCCAAACACTCTAAAAAGGTGTATAAACGCTCGACACCAGCACCAAAAGTAGCAAGGGATTGAAAGCGCGCCACAATTAGATTGAGCGAGAAAAAGACTCGAATGAAAGCTCCTTGCGCCTCGGTAACTTTACCAACTTCTAAATCACCCGCAAAAATGCCGGGGGCGACCACAATTGCAGGCAAAATGAAGGGAATAAATTCATAGGCGTTGGTCAAGATATTGAGATTCAACTCCCAAAAAATCAAGCGCTTGAAATTATCAAAAGCTTCGACAAATCTGCCTTTGATTTGAGCTGACTCGCGCGGTTCTCCCTGATAAAAGGCGATCGCCTCAGCATTTTCTCGCACTCGCACTAAACTAAACCGGAAATCGGCTTCTTTTTTAAGCTGCCCAAAATTGAGTCGCATTAAGGGCTTTCCGAATACCCCAACTGTCGCTAATGTGCCAACCAGCGCATAGAGTAGCAAAAACAAGATTAACGGCTTAGAAATGCCCCAGAGCACGCCACTAAATGCCGCTACGGCTAACAGCGAATCAACTACCGCTAGCAGTAGTTTTAACGATTTTTGGGTAAAACTTTTGACATCTTCAGCAATCCGCTGATCGGGGTTATCGATGTCGGCATCGGCATGATTGAGGTGATAAAATGCGCGATTCTGGAAATAGCGATCGACAAAATAGTTAGTCAGCCATCGCCGCCACTCTAAGCCCAGGCGATCGCGCAAATAATCATAGCCTGCATATAGTGGTGCGTAAATAACTAATGTCCCGGCACAAATCAAAATTGTTTGCCAAAATCTAGCTTCATCGTGAGCAGACAATGCCGAAATTAGCTCGCCTCGCTTGTTGTTGAGCAGCACGCTAAGTCCTGTGTAGCCAAGGGACAACAGGATGACTAATAGCAATAAGCCGCGCGCGCGCCATTTTTCGTCGCTTGACCAGTAAGATTTGGCGATCGCCCAGAACTGTTTGAGTATAGTTAGATTAAATCGTTGCATTGTTTTTGATACTTACTGCGGCGATCGGGTTTCGGACAGAAACTATTCTTCAGCAGGCTCAAGATTGCTCCTGAATTGGCTAGGATCAATCCTCATCGGCTTGTTTTTTTTGTTAGTCAACGAGCAGAAATTGTTTGCCACTCTACGATCGCCGTGGATGGGATTTGTAACTCGATCGCTGAACCAGTTACCATCGGTAAAGTTAGGTGAAGGGGAATTTCAGCCTGCAACTGCGGTAGGACAGACTTAATGTCATATTCTGCGACATTCGCTGGGGTTGGTGTGTCCTTAGAAATTTCGCTAGAAATATCCTTGGCGGTTAGAGTTTCGCCCATAGATGTTGTCAGAATCAGCGGTTGAGTGCGATCGAATTCCACCGCACCAGGAAAGCCCACGACGCGCAGAGAGACAGTAGAACTACCTTCAGGATGGATGCGTTTGAAGGCGATCGCCTGCCAGGACTTTCCGGTCTGATCCCGCAGGTTTTGCCGGGATTGATACAGCATCTGCCCTGGATATTCTTCGATTTCCCCCGCAGCAGCAAAAGCAGGTAAGGGAATACAGACAAGCAGTAAAACGCAGATCCAAGCAGCCAGCAGCCAGCGCATCGGGCGAATTTTAGAGCAGTTAAAGTAGATAAAGTTCATCACAAAAGTCCTCAAAAAGTTAAAATGTCTGGCAATTCCAGAGTCAAAATTTTGGGATTTTTATCCTATTTTTTTTGCTGCATTAGCTCTGGTTCTAAAAAGCTCTTTTAAGGTTGCCTTGTTGCCGATCGCGAAGAAACAACTTGCGAAGCTCTTCTGCACCGAGTAAAATTGGTGGACAGACTAGCAAAAATAACCATTGCCAAGTTGTCATTGGCGAGGTAGAGAAGACCTGTCGCAACTGGGCGATTTCAATGATTGATATAATCAATATCCATTCTGTCGCAATTCCCAGCCAAATGAAAGGGTTAGAAAAGAATCCTAATCGAAAGATTGAAGTCCGTTCAGAGCGACAGGCAAAAACGTTCCCATCCTGACAAGCAACGATAATCGCCAAAGTCATTGTAGTGGCTTGAGCATAAATAAAAGCGATCTCTGGATTGGCGGTGCGAGAGAGAATTGCTGGCGCGATCGCTTGTAATGAGGCGAAGTCGTAACCATAGCTTCGCCAAACCATGAAGAAGCCAATCATCCCTAATGTTGCCTCGATCAATCCTAAGAAACAGTAAGCACGCAAAAGTAAAGAGCGATCAAGGAGTGGTTGCGATTTTGCGCGTGGCGGTAACTGCATCGTCCCGACTTCGGCGGGCTCGGTTCCTAGTGCTAGTGCAGGCAAAATATCCGTTCCCAGATCGACGATCAGGATTTGCATAATTATCAGCGCCGGGGGGATTTTGAGGACAACCATTGCTAGAAATGGCACGAGTTCGGCAACATTGGATGCCAAAATGTAGGTCATAAACTTGCGAATATTCTGATACACCGATCGCCCCTGCTCGATCGCGACGACAATCGTGGCAAAGTTATCATCGGTTAGTACGATATCTGCTGCTTCTCGTGCCACATCCGTACCGTTTTGTCCCATTGCAATACCGATATTTGCGGCGCGTAAGGCGGGGGCATCATTCACACCATCACCTGTAACTGCCACAATTTCACCGATATCTTTGTAAGCTTGCACTAATCGCAATTTGTGTTCGGGCGACATCCGCGCAAATACTAAACCAAAGCGATATTTCACCACTTGCTTTAGTTGTGCGTCAGAGAGATGTCCCATGCCTTCACCCGTGACGACACGCACTTTGTCGCTAACTAAACCAATTTGACGGGCGATCGCTTCAGCCGTCAATCCATAATCACCCGTTACCATCGTCACCTTGATCCCTGCTTGATGACATTGAGCGATCGCTTTTGGTACTTCGTCACGCGGTGGATCGAACATAGCAACCAGACCAATAAAGATCAGATCTTGCTCTAAATCCTGCGCCTTGAAATCCAGTAATTCCTGCCCACCTTGACGCGCCGCCAGCCCTAACACCCGAAATCCTTGTCTGGCTAGATCGTCATTAGCTTTGACAACTTCATCCCAATAATCGTGGGTTAACTCCTGGGATTCACCATCGCGCAAAATCCAATGGCAATGTTTCAGAACTTCCAATGGTGCACCTTTGGTGAAAGCAAGATTGGGAAATTCACTTGACCATAACTCTGAAGATTGCCAATTCAAAACCACTGTCATCATCAAGCGACGGGAATCAAAAGGAATTTCTCTTAAGCGTGGGAATTGCTTTTGGAGATTTTCTAAATTTAATTCCGCTTTTGCAGCCGCTACTAATAAAGCCGCCTCTGTCGGATCGCCAATTTCTTGCCAACGACTAGGTGTATTGAGATGCACCAAACGGGCATTAGAACAAAGTGCCGAACCGATCAGCAAAACCTGGGCTTTCCAAGCAATATCGGCATCAGAGGGAATGTTGACCTTGCCATTGGTGGGATCGTAACCTGCGCCAGTGACTTCAATCAGCGCTTTAGTTAGTGCGTCATTTGATGGATCGGGATTCGTATTTGCAGTATCTGGTTGATGGGGTAGCCAGAGATAACGCACTGTCATTTCATTTTTGGTCAATGTGCCTGTCTTATCCGTGCAAATGACAGTTGTGGCGCTCAGAGATTCAACTGCCGACAGCCGCCGCACGAGGGCATTCCGTCGCGCCATCCGTCGCACACCGATCGCTAATGATAAGGTGACAGTCGGCAATAATCCCTCTGGCACAAGTGCGACAATGATCCCGATCGCAAAAATGAAGCTTTCTTTTACCTCTATGCCTACCAGAAAGTAAGCCAGCAAAAAGACGATCGCTCCCATACTGACCGCGATCGCTGTAATAATCCGTACAATCCGAGCAACTTGAATTTCTAAGGTACTGGGTTCGCGTTTTACTACTGTAGTTAAATGCGCCACCTGTCCAAATTCAGTCTGTGCGCCCGTCGCATAAACCACCGCCACTGCTCGACCTGCTGCTACCGTCGAACCTGCTAATACAAGGTTAGCAATTTCCGAGGGATTTACCTTTTCTTGTATAGGCTGTTCCCCTTGACGCAGCATGGTTTTGCCAGCACGTACCGAAACGGCCTCGCGCAGACGTACAGGGTAAGGACTTCGCGCCACAGGCAAAGATTCCCCTGTCATTACTGATACATCGAGATATAAACTTTCGGCTGAAATTAAACGGGCATCTGCGGAAATGCGATCGCCTTCTTCCAATTGCATCACATCACCGCGTACCAATTCTCTAGCTGGAATTTGCTTTAATTCTCCATCTCGATACACTTTTACTTGCATCGGCAAGACTTTTTTTAAAGCAGATAAAGCTTTCTCAGCTTGAAACTCTTGCCAAAAGCTAAAAATAGCATTAATCCAGATTACCGCCCAGACTGCCCAGCCCAGTTCAGGTGTGCGGGAAATAAATGCCAAAATCCCTGCAACCCACAGCAACAAAGCCATAAAATGGGTTAGTTGATCGGCAAATCTGAGCCACAATGGACGATGGACGGGTTCTGGTAATTCATTTGCGCCAAATTTCTCTAATCGCTCTTGCGCTTCCTTGTCCGATAATCCATTGGCAGCAGTGCCTAGAGATTCATAGACTTCTTCAAATGATAATGTCCATAATGGTTGGTGTAATGATGCCATGCCCGATCTACTCCTGTTTGATAACTGAAGCTGGTTAGCTCTTCGGCACGCAAAGTGCGTTTATTAAACTCAGGACTTATTATGGCCTATAAACCGTTTTTTTTACAAAAGTAGAGCATTGAATATATAGCCAATGCTGATAATACCAACGGTCATTAGCCCAATAAACACGGCTAAAAGTTGAGGTTTCAAAACTTTTTTAAGAATCACCATTTCAGGCAGAGATAGTGCTGTCACAGCCATTGTGAAGGCTAAAACTGTACCCATTGCCATTCCTTTATTGACTAAAGCTTCGGTAATCGGCATCACACCCGCAATGTTCGCATAGAGTGGCACGCCCAAAATTACCGCGATCGGCACTGCTAAAGGATTATTTGCCCCTGCATATTGGGTGATAAAATCTGTCGGCACATAACCATGAATCCCCGCCCCGATCGCAATACCACCCACGACATAGAGCCACACTGATCGCACAATTTCGCTCGACTGGAACCATCCTTGCTCAAATCTTTGCCCCCAAGTTAGCATCACTGGTTCTAGATTGTCCTCATCACCTAGAGGTATTTCTTGACGAGATTTTTGCAGTTCCCAAACAAAGGGTTCCACCCATTTTTCTAATTTTAGTAATCCGATGATATATCCAGAGGCGATCGCCAAACCCACCCCAAAGCCGATATAGATCAGCGTCACCTTTAGTCCAAACAATCCCCACAAAAGAATAACAGCAACTTCATTCACCATTGGCGCTGCCATCAGATAAGAAAAGGTCACGCCTAAAGGTACACCTGCTTCCAAAAAGCCGATAAACAAAGGAACCGCAGAGCAAGAACAGAATGGCGTGATAATTCCTACCATTGCCGCCAAAATATTTCCTGCAAAAGTGCGCTTTCCTTCTAGCAAAGAGCGAACGCGCTCTGGTTCTAAAAAGCTTTGAAATGTCCCAACAATAAAGCTAATTACAATCAGTAATGTTAAGACTTTTGGCACATCGTAAAGAAAGAAGTGCAGACTCGATCCTAAATGCGATGCGATCGACAAGCCAAAAAGTTGGGTGACAATTTGGGTTGCCAACCAATCAAATGGATAAAATGGATCGAACATAACTTTGCCTCTTTAACGCTGTAATAGGGGCTGAATTTGTTCTGGACTGATTACGTGACCTTTGCTGACGAGTTTGCCATTGATTGTCATGGCGGGAGTAGACATCACACCTCGTTTAGCGATTTCGATGGGGTCGGTAATGTGCAGAATTTCCGCAGTTAAATTGAGATTAGCTACAGCTTCTTTAGCATTTGCCTCTAGCTGTTGGCACTTTTTGCAGCCTGAACCCAAAATTTCAATCTCGATCGTATTCATGGCATAACTCCTTTTTTGTATTCTGTAATTCAGTTCGGCTAATGTCCAGATTCTCTAGACTTTTTTCTCAAAGTAAGTATGAGCAAAACTTCCAAGAATACAGTTAGGCTTCTGGTCAATTCCCAAAGTCTGAAATTTCTCAAGATATTGCGCCTCTGTCCAGCCTTCTTGTTCTGCCAATACCAATAAGGTAAATACGCCCGCCCGCAATCCAGAGGCACAGCGAGTATAAATTGGCTGGGGGGATGCTTTCACCGCTTGCTTGAAGGCTTCTAGGGTTTCGACGGTCAAGTTTTTGGGTGAAACGGGAACACTGACATATTCCAAAGCCTGTTCTTTCACCATTGACGCATCAAGCTGATTTCCCTCAGCAGCAGGACACAAATCAATGACAGTCTTGTAGCCTTTTTGGGCAATTTCTTGCAAGGCTTCAGACTCGGCAATAGAACCAATGGCTAGGGTATTGGTGATGGTTTTGAACATAATGACGCATTCAATAGATGATCATCTTGGTTGATTCAAATATAAACCTTATACCCATATATAATGTCAAGGGGATTTTCAAAATATCTGGTTTTTGATTTTGACGATCTTTAAGTAGGGTTGTTTATTGTTGTGTGTCAAGGACGAGGCATTGATAAGCTGGATCGGGATGGTCAAAGTTGGTTTTGCATTGCTCGACTAAAGGTACTAGCTCATCATGGAGCGATCGCAATTGGTCGATATTTTCCTCAATTTCCTTAACTTTTTTGCTGAGTTTTTCATAAACAGCTTTACAGGTGAGTAATTTCCCTTCCTTTAACGATAGAATCTCCTTAATATCATCCAAACTCAGCCCTAAAGACTTGGCACGACAAATAAAGGCAAGTCGATCTACATCTAACTGGCTAAAAAGCCGATATCCGGCTTCAGTACGCTGGGGAGATGGAATCAGCCCAATCCGCTCGTAAAAATACAGCGTTTGGGGATTGATTCCTAAACTACGGGAGACTTCGCTGATTTTTAACATTGATAAAACGACCTAGCAATCTAGTAAACTAATACCACCCATTGTTAGCAGTAACAGAATCGCATTGAGTAAAGCTGCCAGAATCGAAGAGCGCCGCACTCCATAGCGCGATCGCGCTTTGCCACCGCCACCGCCACCGCCATCGAGTCTATCAAGAGGAAGCCCCTATCCGTTCGAGCGTTGCAGGCTTATTTTAGTTCAGTTGCAACCCCATTTTAGTCCGCACAAACCCTCTGGCGGCGAGAGAGATGCGCTCTTCCAAATACTGCGATTACTGCGATCGCCACAACGCAATTCAGGAGAGCAGATGCGACAGGGGACACCCCAGTTATAAATAGTAGCCAGATGTTCCCCGAACCATGAAAAAGCGCCACTAGCAAAATACTGCCTTTAGTGCTGTTGTAAATCCAGGTATATATAAAAGCATCTGCCACGATGGTGATAAACCAGAGGAAAGGAAACTCAGACATCGGGTGGCCTACCAAAAAGACAAGCGGTAAATGCCATAAACCCCACAATATGCCCACAATGAGAGTAGCAATCAGAGCGTTATATCGTTTCTGCAAATGTGGTAATGCAAAGCCACGCCACCCAATTTCTTCGCAGGTATTGGCGAGGAAATTTACTCCCAAACCGAAAATAACATAGGGAGATAGATTGACTGGTGGCGTTACGATAGTTACCGAAAAGCCCAATAATTTCGTTACGGCTTGCGCCACAATCAGCAAAATTGCAGACCCCAGCACCGCTACGATGTACCAGATTAGGCTAACCCGCCATCGGATTAGTCCCTTGTTCAAATCCCGAATCCCTGTTTTACCATGCGTCACCTGTGACACAATCATAGCCGCAAGTGCAGGGCCAATGGCATAAAAGATGGAAAGAAGTTGGAAGTAAGGACTGTTAAATGGGGCAATGCCTCGCGAGGCTAAGACGGTCGATATCATGCCAAGCCATGAGATACCAAAAGCCAAGATATAGAACCAAGCAATCGGATATTTTCTCATTTTTCATTCTCTCCTTTGACGTAGATCGGTCTATCGATAGATTGCATCATCGATCGTGGCTCGGAAGAACTCGCCCTCCGACTCAAACCGATCGGAGCCAAAGTACCATCCAATCCGTAGCTGAGTTGGAATGGTGTAGCCACAAAATGTACCCTCTTCCTCTAAAATTCCACCGAAGTCCACATAACGGAACTCAGCACCCTCTGGATTGCCCCAGCGTGGTAACTTGAAGGTCTTAAGACGACCCGTTCGATCGATCGTGAAATCTAGTTCGGCTCGCTCGTCTTGCACTATAAAACTGGAATGCAAATTGGAGTCTAGATTCGATGACTCTGTGCTTGTCCATAAAACGTCATCGCCACAAAACACAGACGGTAAACACACTGACTCTGATTGGAGGCGACCAATAGAAGACCGCGTAATATCAGCACCACTCGCCGTCATTACAGGAAATAATCCTAACAGTTTCCACTGCATCGCACCGATGCCGTCGATGATGCGATCCGAGCCGACAATTGGCAAGAAGCTATTCATCCATGCTGTAGCACTCCAAATCAGTCCATGTTCCCAACAAACGACTTGCTCGGCTGTGAATGGAATCCACTTTTTCAATTTAATTTCGCCGTGCATTTTCCACCGAACCGCAGAGGCGAGCTTTGTTCCAGGTGCGATCGCATATTCGAGATACCGTCTCGCGGCTTCTGGCAGGTGAGTGAAGTCATCTAAGTGGAATATACGATCCTGAGATGTGGCTGAATCCCATAGCGCATCAAGAGAAATTTGTTTGGTCATTACTGCCTCCAGTGTTTTGGTATTTTTTAATTCAACATTTGATAGATAATGGAATATTAAGAGCAAAAACCATTAGAAAGAATTTTAACAGTGATTTATTTGATGATGTGCTGGTATACATAATTGTAATTTGTTAAAGGTCGTTTTATACTGATTAGTTAGAAAGTGACTTTAAATGTAAGTATTTCATCGATATCAAGGTTGCGTTAAAATTTAAATTCAACTAACTGCAACCCCTATTCCTTGACGACTAAAACTTTACATGGCTGTAAAACACTCGTTTCACATTCTCGGCAGCAGTAACATAGAGCATGACAATCGTCCCCAGAACCAGCATGAAACTCAACGGCAACGGTTGAAATCCGAGCAGGGTTCCCAAAGGTGTCCAGGGAATGATTAGTGTTACTCCGACGGTCGCCAGCGTGGCCATTAACAAGTATTTTCCGGGCTTACTATTGAAAATAGATTGGCGGGTACGAATGACTAGCACAACCATCGAAGCGGAGATTACAGACTCCATAAACCAGCCTGTTCTAAACTGTTCTGGTTGAGCGTGCAACAGCAACAGCAGCGCTCCAAATGTCAGGTAATCAAATATTGAACTCAGCAACCCAAACACGATCATGAAGTTGCGGATAAACTTGATATCCATCCGGCGAGGTTTGTTGACTAACTCCTTGTCTACCCGATCTGTCGCGATCGTCAATTCCGGGAAATCAGTTAATAGGTTCGTCAGCAAAATCTGACTGGGCAGCAGCGGCAAAAAGGGCAGAAACAGAGAAATTCCCGCCATGCTAAACATATTGCCAAAATTGGCGCTAGTTGCCATAAATACATATTTTAAAGTATTAGCAAATGTAATCCGTCCTTCCTTTACACCTTCGACCAAGACATTCAAATCTTTTTCCATCAACACAATGTCAGCCGCTTCCTTAGCGACATCAACTGCGCTTTCAACTGAGATGCCAACATCGGCAGCATGAAGGGCAGAAGCATCATTAATACCGTCTCCAAGATATCCAACTACATTCCCTGCTTTTTTGAGGGCGATGATAATCCGCTCTTTTTGGTTTGGCTCTACCTCGGCAAAAACATTTGTATGTTGTACTTGATGGATCAAGGCTTCATCACTGAGCTTTTCTAGTTCGGAACCTGTCAAAGTCTTTGGTTCAGACAGTCCTACCTGCTGAATAATACTAATAGCAACCGCCTTGCTGTCTCCGGTAATCATCTTCGGGGTGACTCCCAGAAATTCTAACTCTTTGAGGGTGTCAGCGATGCCAGCTTTTGGCGGATCGAACAGAGCAAGGTAGCCCAAAAATGTCATGTTTGTTTCATCATCTTTGCTGAAAGAATCTCTATCAAAATCGCGATAAGCCACACCCAAGGCTCTAAATCCTTTACTGCCTAAGTCTTCAGCCTCTTGGTGGAGTTTTTGTTGCTGATCTACAATGTTGATCGTTTTTCCCTCAGCAGTTTCAACACTTGAGCAAACATCCAAAATATTTTTTAGTGCGCCTTTAGTAACAACCAGATGCGTCTTCTCTTTTTTGAACAGGATGCTGAGACGTTTGCGGTTAAAATCATAAGGCACTTCATCTAACTTTTGATAGCTAGAAATGTCAAATTTTTTGTGTTCGCGAATCGCTGCATCAATCGGATTGACATAACCTGACTCAGATGCGGCATTCAAATAAGCGTAAAGTAGAACGCGATCGCTTTCTTTCCCCTCCACATCAACCGCAGAGTGAATTTTTACCTCTCCTTCGGTCAGCGTACCCGTCTTATCGGTACAAAACACATTCATACTGCCAAAGTTTTCAATAGCTGGCAAGCGCTTCACAATCACCTGCTTTGTCGCCATTTTCTTGGCACCACGAGCCAAGTTAACGCTAACAATCGCAGGCAAAAGTTGGGGAGTCAAACCCACCGCTAGCGCTAGAGAAAACAGGAAAGATTCCAACACTGGGCGATGGAGGTAGACGTTGGCGACAAAAATTAGAACTACCAAAATTAGCGTTACTTCCATGAGAAAGTAACCAAATTTGCTCAGTCCCCTTTCAAATTCAGTTTCGGGAGGTCTGAGTTTCAAACGTTCCGATACTTTGCCGAATTCAGTTTCTTTTCCCGTATGAACGACTACGGCTTTCGCCGTTCCACTAATTACATTGGTTCCCATATAGAGGGAATTGGTGCGTTGGCCCAGTCCAGTAACCGCCGACAATACGCCACTTAGCTTGTCTACCGGATAGGTTTCTCCTGTCAGTGCTGCTTCATCTACAGATAGATCCTTCGACTCTAAAACTAGACAGTCGCCCGGAATATTTTTACCTGCACAAAGCACCACAATGTCACCAGGAACCACTTCCTCAGTGGGGATTTCTTGAGATTGACCATCCCTCAAAACAGTTGCTTTAACTTGCACTAATGCCAATAATTTTTCGACGGCGTTCGACGCTCCTTTCTCTTGCCAAAATCCTAATAGCCCACTAATCAGGACGATCGTCAAAATGATAATAGCAGATGCCGCATCTTGAACAAAAATTGATAGCACCGCAGCAAAAATCAGAATCAAGATAATCGGACTCTTGAACTGATTGAGCAACAGTATCAATGCGCTCGATTTGTGTGTTTGTTTGAGGCTGTTTGCGCCGTACTCGATCAGGCGTTGTTTCGCATCTTGACGGCTTAATCCTGCGGTTGTAGAGCGCGTCTGCTGAAGCACCTGATCTGTGGGTAAGCTCCAAAATGTTGACTGTGGATTCATTATTTACTACTTTGTCCTTTTGATTGCGTTTGACTTCAAGTATCCAGGTAGTGAACGCTATTCAATTATTATCTATAATCCTCCATTTAAACTAGCCTTACTCACGATCAGAATGGCTCTCTGTCTTTTTTGGCGTTTCAACAAGCACAGAAATCACCAGCAAACTTAGCCCAATGATTTTGATAAAAGCGTTGACTGCGTGTGCATACTCCCATTGATCCCGATACCGCGTCCAATCTGCTGGAATGGGATTCGTCAACCATTGGACGAATTCAGCATTCATTGGCGCAACAAACACGATCCAACTCACAAACCCCAGCACCAAAAGAATCGCTCCGCCCCACGTCCAGTAAAAAGTTGAACCATGTTTGCGAACAAGAAATGCCAGCACGATTGCTGTCAAAATCGCTGTAATTTCAAAAGCTGCGCCGACTGAGCCAAACAATTTATAAACATTTTCAAAGACCGTTACTCTCACCCAAAGTTGCTGGTCAAACTGCATTCTTTGTGGGAACTCTAGCAAATGTGTCATAGACAAACTCAGACTAAATGAAGCCAGCATCAGTGTTATGAATCGCCACGCTCGTATAAATGTCATGTTGTTTTGCCCTAAAGCAAATATATCTCTCTGCAACTTATGCTAGACCAATAATGAAAGGCGGCGTAACTATCGGAGGGCCTAACTAAATTAGCTGATGGGTTTGAATTTTCTAACTAGCAACCTCATAGATACTCCAACTCTATAGAACAATACGGTTCAGTTAAGGAAAATTTTAGCGAAAATGTTGGGCGGAGTGAAACGGAGGGTTCGTTCCTCAACCCAACCTACGCACTGAGACTAAACGAAGCCAGCATCAGCGTTAGGAATCGCCAAGCTCGTATGAATGTCATTTTGCTCTCCCTCCTAATAGTAATAATGTGAGGAGTTCGTGAAGTAGATATATCTCTGATTTGTCAATCCCGAAAGGCGTTATTTCGCACGACCGACGGCTTAAAGATAGCGGGTGTAGAGCGATCGCGTTTGCTGAAGCGCTTCCTCTGTGGGTCAGCTCAAAATGTGGACTGTGGATTCATTATTTTATACCATATTTTTCTTCTTAGTCTTAATGTCCAGAACTAAAAAAGAATCTTTGATAAATTGATAATAAAGCTTGTCCCCTTGCCCTCTGCACTTTCAACCGCAAGTGTCCCTTTATGGGCTTCAATAATACTCTTTGATAAAAATAATCCTAATCCCCAGCCGGTTTGCTCCTCGGCACAGATGGTTCGACGAAATTGTTGAAATAGGATTGATTGAGCGTCTAGGGCGATCGGATCGCCTTCATTATGGATAGTAAGGCTGATCTGCGTTTCAGTTTGCTGGAGCGTGAGTGTAATCGGCGTATTAGGCGCACCATATTTCACAGCGTTAATTGCTAAATTTTCAATCACCCGCCGTATTTCTTTACGGCTGCAAAAAGTCCTCATATCAGAATCAGAGACTACAACAAACCGCTCTCCATACGCGAAGCTCAAATCTTCTACCACCTCTTGGACTAGCATCACAAAATCGCATTCATCAAATTCTATCTTTAAGCTCTGCCCTGACCGCAGCCGACTCGCATCAAGCAGATTTTGAATCATCGAATCCAGCCGATTGATCGCACTGAGCATCCTCGCCGCCACATCGATATGGCTGTCTCCTCGTTCAAGCCGCCGCAGAGTTAGTTGAGTTCCCATTTTTACGACATTGATGGGATTTCTGAGGTCGTGAGTTAGCGTCACCATAAATAGTTCTTGAATATCTCGCAGCGTTTCGGAAAATTGAGTGGCCGCGTCATTAACGGCTTGCTCAATGGAGCCGATAATAATGTCTCGATCCTGCACTCCTAAAGGTGCTTCTTCTTCTAAAACTTGAAATATGACTTGACGGAGGAGGTGATACTCGAAAATTAGGTGAGTCATAGAGTAGTCAGCATACCCCGCCCGTTCATGCCCATGCAGCTTGCCAATCCGAGTGCTTTCTACCTCGTCGGCTGTGATTCGGGCAGATGTCCTGACAATTCGGTTTGAGAGTTCATCTACCAGTTGGTTTAAGTACAGAGGTAGGGAATCTTGCAACACAAGAGAATTTTGATGCGTTGATGCACCGACTTCATCACGCGCCCGCTTCTCCCACATCCCCATAATTTTTTCAGCATTTTGTTTAAGACGGTCAGACGCTTCGTTGGACATCGTTTCTGATTTTGTGGATGAGTCCGTGTTGAGAGCTCATTATACAGCAATGTTGAGGTAAGTGAAGTACACAGAAGCCGAGTTTCCGCAAGAAACTCGGCTTCTGGGGGGTAGTTTATAAAGGTGAAATCTGCGGTAATTACTGAATTAAACCGGCAATGGTATTAATACTCATCGCGACAATTGCGGTATTAAAGAGTAAGGAGAGAATGCTATGGAGTCAAGCTAATCGCCTCAGCGATCGCGAGGTCATCTGTACATCTGAAAGTTCACTCATCATGCCAATAACAAAAGAAAAGTTGGCGTAGATTGTTGAGGTAAAATCATGGTGGTTGCGATTTGTTTATGCTCACTTCCTTATAAAAGTTTCGAGGCAATCAGACCGACAAGCACAATCAGACCTAATGCTCTACGAAAGTAGTTAACGCCTTGAAATAATTCTTCCCAAGCCCAAGTAAACAAAGAACCAAAAGCTACTAGATCCAACGCTAAATTAATTTGCCCTGTTGTAACAATGAGCTTTAATAAACTAGCTACAATCCCGACACTCAGTGGTAGATTTGGCATCTGAGCTATAACAATTTTGCCTTCACTGTCCCGGAATGTGCGATCGAACAATGTATTTTCCATGAGTTTCTGCTCTAACTGTAATAAAAGGTATGAATTGACTTCAATGAATTACACAAATTTTTCTTGATAACAACGAATCCGAGCCATTATCAGATTATTGCCAAGAAAAAACAGTGATGACCATCACATGAGCGTAGAATTTATCTAGCAGTTTTTATCACATCTCGACCAGCCATTCCCAGCATCAGCATCCCCGAATTAGAGGGAACTTGCATTAAGGAAGCTTTTGGTAGAGGATAGCTCATGTTTTTATTAGGATCATTCCACTTTTATGAGTGTTTTTATCATTGATGTTGAGTGGTTAGCCTGTTCTTTGATAGTAAAATTTAAAAATTTAGAGATCATCTATCGCTGGGAACAGTTTAAATTAGAATGTTATCTATAATTCAATACGGTTGAGTTAAGGCTGCCTATCTTTTTTTAGCATAAGCGATGCTCAATCTTTACTCCATAAGGGTTTGAGGAGGGTTGTCATCCGGGAGCATCTCATATTTGTAAAAACACTTCTTCTGGCTCCTTCCTTCTTCCTCTTTCCTCCTGCCTCCTGCCTCAAAACTCCAATTTCTAGCTTGGCTGCAAAAGTGAGATGCTCCCGGACGCCAATTCCACCAAACAATCAAAATCATCCCGCAATTATGTAAAGCCTTAAAATTCCACATCTTCGCGCTCATTTTCGTCTGTTCTAGGAGTATCCAAACCAGTCGCGGCCCAGCGCATTGTTTCAATGTATTTTGCCAGACTCGCCACAGTCGGAGCCTCAAACAAATTGCTGACCGATAACTCGACTTGCAAAGCGTCTCGGATACGAGAAATCAACTGAGTTGCTAGCAGGGAATGCCCGCCTAGTTCAAAGAAATTATCGTAGATACTAACCTGCTGTTTTCCCAAAACTTTAGCCCAAATTTTCCCGATCGCCTTTTCGAGTTCAGTCCGAGGCGCTACATAATTTTCTGTTATATCGTCGCTGTCTGTATCTATATCAGGCAAGGCGCGGCGGTCTACTTTGCCATTAGGCGTCAGCGGCAGGGACTCCAACACTGCATAAGTTGCAGGAACCATATATCCTGGTAACTTTTCTTTCAAAAATTGGCGCAAGTCACTTGACTTAAGATTTGGAATTTCTAATTTTTCATTAAGGCCGTCAGGAATAACATAAGCTACCAAATGTTTATCGTCGGGGATGTCTTCCCTTACAATTACCACTGCTTCGCGCACTTGTGGATGCTGGCACAAAGCCGCTTCAATTTCTCCCAACTCGATGCGGTAGCCGCGAATTTTTACTTGGTCGTCAACGCGGCCTAAAAACTCGATGTTGCCGTCAACCCGATAGCGACCTAAATCACCTGTTTTATAAAGGCTAGAACCCGATTTATTGCTAAAAGGATTGGGAATGAATGCAGCAGCAGTTAAATCTGGCTGGTTGAGGTAGCCTTTCGCCAGTCCGTCACCGCCGACGTACAATTGACCTATAACACCGATCGCCACCGGCTGCAAATCCGCATCGAGGAGATAAATTTGCGTGTTGGCGATCGGGCGGCCGATGGGGATAGATGTTGCGGTTTCGGGTACGTCTTGCACGCAATAATAAGCCGAAAATGTGGTATTTTCTGTAGGCCCGTAAACGTGAATTAATTGAGTGGTTGGATTTTCTAGGAGAAGTTTTTTAACCCATCTCATATCGACGGCTTCTCCGCCAAACAGCAAGCAGCGCAGCGAATTAAAAGCTTGCGGTAAAACTCTAGCAATTTGTTGAAATAAGGCAGTTGTTAAAAACAAAATGGTGATGGCTTGTTGGCGCAGTTCTAAGGCTAAATCGTGAGGCGAAAGGGTAATATTGGTGCTAATTCCCACGAGTTGAGCGCCGTTAAGCAAGGCTCCCCAAATCTCGAATGTGGCTGCATCGAATGAAGCGTTTGATGCTTGGGCAATTTTATCGGTAGGTTCTATTTTTATATAGTTGGTGTTGAGTACCAGCCGATTTACTGCTTTGTGGGTGACAGCAACTCCCTTGGGTTTTCCTGTTGAGCCAGATGTGTAAATAACGTAAGCTAGGTTGTCTGCTGTTGCGGTGTTGGCGGGATTTTCGGCGCTTTCTTTGGCTATGTCTTCCCAGTCGCGATCGAAGTAAATCACCGAGTTTGAGAATTCTCGGAAATTCTCAATCAACTTATCCTGAATTAGCAAGACTTTAACTCCAGCATCTTCCAGCATCAAGTTTAGCCGATCGCGCGGATAGCTCGGATCTAACGGTAGGTAGGCTCCTCCCGCTTTCAGTATAGCCAACATCCCGACAATTAAGTCGATCGATCGCTCTGCACAAAGCCCCACTAAAACCTCCGCCCCCACCCCCAGTTTTTGTAGGTAGCGCGCCAGTTGGTTGCTGCGACTGTTGAGTTCTCTGTAAGTGAGGTGCTGGCTGTCGAAAGTTAGGGCGACATCCTCCAGATGCTGCCGGGCTCGCTCTTCAAATAACTGATGAATGCACTTATTTTGAGGATAATCTGTGCGAGTATCGTTCCATTCTCTGAATAATTGATTCACTTCATCCTCGCTCAATAAAGGTAAGTTAGCGATTCTTTGTTCTGGATTAGCCACAATGCTTTCCAGCAGCGTTTTAAAATGCCTCAGCATTCGGGCGATCGTAACTTCATCAAATAAATCCGTATTGTACACAGCTACGCCTCTGAGTCCTTCCGAATCTTCCCAATGTTCGCCGTATCTGCTCCTAAAGTTATCGGAAGCTTCCCACAAATGCAGCTCTAAATCAAAGCGCGTTGTTTGAGTCTCCAAATGAAAATAACTCAACTTTAATTCTGGCAATTCTAGCTCGTCCAGCGGCGCATTTTGCAGCCCGAATACCACCTGAAACAGCGGGTGGCGATTCAACGATCGCTCTGGGTGCAATTCCTCGACTAGCTTCTCAAAAGGCAAATCTTGGTGAGCGTAAGCTCCCAGGGTTACTTCCCGCACCCGGCCCAAAAAATCTCGAAATGTCGGGTTTCCCGAGCAATCTGTTCGCAGCACTAAAGTATTGACAAAAAAACCGATTAATGCTTCTATTTCGCTGCGGTTGCGATTGGCGATCGGCGAACCTACAACAATATCTTCTTGTTGTGAGTAGCGGTAAAGTAAAGTTTGAAAGGCTGCGAGCACTGTCATAAATAAAGTCGCTCCTTCTCGCTGCGAGAGCGCTAAAAGTGCGTTTTTCAGCTTTTTCGGCAGTTCTAAATATTGAGTTTTTCCCCGATAATTTTGCCTAGCTGGTGCAGGGCGATCTGTGGGTAAATTTAACACAGAAATCCCGTGCAATTGCTGCCGCCAATAAGCAAGCTGAGTTTCTAATACTTCACCTTGCAGCCATTCGCGTTGCCACTCGGCAAAGTCGGCATATTGAAGTGATAATTCTGGGAGGGGAGATGGCTGTTGATTTATCAAAGCTGTATAGATAGCCTCCAGTTCTCGAATTAGCACACCGATCGACCAATCATCGGAGGCTATGTGGTGCATATTTAGCAATAGAATATGCTCGGTCTCTGTCAGTCGCAAGATGGTTACTCGCATCAGCGGCCCGGTGGATAGATTGAAAGGGCGAAGAGATTCTGCTGCGGAGAGTTTCTTTGCTTCTGTGTGGCGTTGTTCGGGCGGCAAATGTTGCAGTTCTAATAGTTGTAAATTAGTCTTTAAAGCGGAAGAGATTATCTGCACTGGTTGCCCTGATACCGCGGCAAAAGTGGTTCGCAAAGTTTCGTGTCGCTGCACTATTTCGTTGAAGGTTTGCTCTAAGGCTGTTAAGTTGAGGGAACCAGTTAAGCGCAGTGCTGTTACTACATTATAGAAAGGGTTTTCCGGTGCGAATTGGTCGAGAAACCACAAGCGCTGCTGGGCAAATGATGCCGGAAAGACAAAGACTTCGGCTTCTGAGGAAATATTCAGTTTTTGTCGATCGCTTGTAAAGGAATTGTCATAAATTTCGGATGCCATATCTGTTGCTCTTTGAGGATGGGATGTGTTAATTTTTGGATGGCGCGGGGTTGGTTTGTGAGGGGGCGATCGCCTCTTAAAACTTTCGCGAGCAAAAGATCGGAACTGTTAAAATCATAAACCTGGGTGCGCGAGTGCGGGAGAAAGGCGGGCAAAAGAAACCGGATTTCTGGCCGCAGGATCAAGTTATCCGTTAAGGGGCTAGGAGTGCCACCCCCCAATTAAATTTAGTCGCCCAACGGACTCTTAGGCTTGTGATTCGGGTGCAATCGGCCCAGTTAGATGCGAGAATTACCGGGAGCAATCCGTGGAGAGGTCAAGCTGTAGTATGATTTCTAATTGCACAAAGTGTTTTTGGGGCGATTAAGAGCGGGATAGCTTTGCTTCACGCAATTTTCTCACATTTGTAGCTTAGCGACTACTATTGATTCAACAGTGTCCGCAATCTTTTAGAGCCACTCACTAGAACTTGCGGCCTGATTTGGCAAAATACTTAAGAACAGTGAACGTGCAGTTTAAATTAGAGGTTATAGGCTAATGGCGCAGCGGAACGTATACTCGTCAAAGGACGAGCCAGAGGAAGTACAATCAGCAGAAGAAGTCCTCCACTCAGTAATGCAAGAACTGGACGCTTTGCATCAAAATGTCAAAGGCCAGTTAAATCAGGACATTACTCGGCTGCAAACTGAAAAAAATCACCTGATTGAGGATATTGAAGACCTCAGAGAGCAATATCGCAAATTGCAGTCTCAACAAATGGAATCTCTGTCGGGGCGATACATTCAGCAGCAGCAATTGTGGCTGAAGCAGTTGGCTCAAGTTTTGGCTCACAATTTGCAAGATTTGTTGGTGCAGCGGTTCAACGAACTCAGCGCTAACTCGGGAAATTCTCTCAGCAGCCCTATTCCCAGCGGCGAATTCCCGATACCCCTGCCGCCGAGCAACTACGACGAACGGGCTTCGCAGTTGCTGGCGGCGCTGGATGAAAGGATTGATCGCAGTTTCCAGATGCTGGAACAAGATTTAACCAGTTACGAAAGCGAGCTTTCCGTGCGGCTCAACAACATGAAAACCCTGGAACTGCAAGGGGAAGAGCTGTTACAAAATCTCGTAAACCGCATCAGGGAAGAACTCGAAGAAGAAGAAGCATATCTTGAGAATCCTTTCGATGCTCAAGATTCCTATGTCGAGGAATCCACTAATTCTGTTAATTCTGTCCGCCCGCAATTTCTCCAGCCAACACCTGTCCAAACGCCGCGGGAACCCCTACCACAGCCTTCTTCAGCGCCACCGACGGCACCCGCTAAAGTAGCTTCTCAAGTGCAGACAGGTTTGGTGCTGGCTTTGTCTTCGGCGGTGGTATTGTCGCTGTTTAATGTTTGTTTAAGAATTCTGATTAAAGGCAAACATCCTCGGATGGTTTTTGGGTTGTTTGAATTTCCGGGGGTGGTGACTCCAGGTTTTGGAAATTCTTTGTTGATTTTGTTGATGCGGCTGATCGTGGTGATGGCTTTGATGCCGATATTGGCGACATTTCTGTATCCTTCTGTATGGAAAGATATTAGACGGTTGTTCGAGTCGGGCGATCGAGCTTTGTGGAGCAAAGTTTTAGGAAGCGCATTTTTTCTGTTTTTGTCTCAGGTTTTGATTTATTTGGCGATCGGCAATATTCCGGCGGGGATTGCGATTACGATTTTCTTTATTTACCCGATCGTCACCGTACTAGGTTCTTGGATCTTGTTTGGCTCTCGCCCCAGCACAGTCGGCTTTTGGGCAATGTTGGGAATTACCGCAGGCCTAATTTTGGCTGGGTCACCGAGTTTTGCTGCCCCTGCTCGGAGCGGCGGCAATGTCGGAGTGGGAGTCATGGCAGCACTGGCTTCTGGGATTACCTTTGCAGGTTACGTATTGCTGACACAAATGGCTGCGGGCAAGCTACACCCAATTCCTTTTAGTTTAGTTAATTTTGCCGCGATTTTTGTATTTTCGGCCCTGAGTTTGTGGGTGCCCCTGTCGGAAAATTTTGCTCCTAACATCGATCAAAATGTTTGGCCCGGTTTGATTGTGGGAGGCGTTGTTTTAGGGGTGCTGACGCTGTTTAGCTATCTTTTGAATAATTTTGCCATCCGGTTTGCGGGGGCCGCCTTAGCGTCAGTTATTGGCACTTTGGGGCCGGCGATGACGGCACTTTTTGCGTTCATAATTATCAATGAGAAGTTGCAGCCTGTGGCAATTCTGGGCATGGCTGTGGTGACGTTGAGCGTAGCTGCTATGAGTGTGGAACGCATAGTGGCTCCTCAAAAGAAGGCTAGTTAAGGCAATAATTTATCCTTCAGAATAGATATCAGAACCCCGATTTTTTAAAGTCGGGGTTCTGATATTTATCCCATTGAAAATCTCAAATCTAAAATCGACTTGACCTATGACTACAGTCATTAAAATCTCGCCGAGCTTAGAGGAGTTCCTACAACTTCCAGAAACGGAACCAGCTTGCGGATATATCAACAAAAAAATCATTCAAAAACCGATACCTCAAGGTGAACACAGCAGATTGCAGGGTAAGCTTTGCCATGTCATCAACCAAATAGTCGAAACACCAAAGATTGCCTATGCTTTTCCAAAGTTGCGTTGCACTTTCGGCGGTGTATCACTCGTCCCAGATGTAGCAGTATTCCGGTGGGAAAGAATTTCCTTTCTACCATCGGGTAGAATTGCTAACCGCTTTGAAATTTATCCAGACTGGGCAATTGAAATTCTTTCTCCCGAACCTGGGGGGGTAACAAAGAGGTCTAGTAAATACACCCCATAAGGGTCGCAGCCCTTATTCCCTGTTAATAAAAACGACGTTTATTTCGAGTTAACTTCATTAACTCGTGTACGAATTCAGAATGTCGATCGAGATAATTTATCCACTGGTCTCCATCTAAGCTAACCCCAAATTTACTCCGTCTACGGTATTTTGCTCTTCCTGCACTGGAGATATTCTACCATCTTGAATATCCTGTTTTGGGTACTTGTCATGACTCCACCCAGCAAAAATCTTAAGTCCTTGAAGTTTTTTGTCCTTCCTCAAATAACTGTTTTGCAAACTGATAAAGCTCTATGTCTAGTAGATTTTGTTCGGCAATTAAATGTAAGGTTGGCTGATTAATATTAGAACTTTTCGGTTTGTTTGTCCCCACATTTTCTGCAACAATCTGAATTTGCGACCAGCCCAGATGTTTGCTGAAAATTTCTAAACTTTCAGCAAACCGAGCTTGAATGCCAAAAGTATAGTAGTGAAGTAGGTTGTATTTAGCTTGTTCTAACATATAGCAATCCTAAATCATTATCAAGACTGTGATACAATTATATGCAATACTTAATTATGACAAAAAAATGAATAAC
>NZ_JAUBPR010000256.1:0-2183 GCF_036700845.1 Microcoleus sp. S13_C5 | reverse complement strand
GTGATCTGTACAGGGCTGCAGTTGTCTGTCGCAGTTGCTACACCATTGGCAGCCGTACCCTTGTCCGCTTCGCAACTCAAGGTTACGCTAGAAGGACAAGTGATCACAGGATTGGTGATGTCTTGTACGGTGATCGTTTGTACACAGCTGCTGCTGTTGCCACAAACATCCGTTGCCGTCCATGTCCTTGTGATCGTATAGTTATAGAATCCGGCAATATTAGGATCAGTGCTCTTCGTGCTGGCATCGCTGAACGTGATAGCCGGCGTTGAACAATTGTCTGTTGCAGTGGCAGAACCCGTTGCTGCAGGACTATTATCATCCTGGCAGTTCACTGTTACATCTGCAGGGCAAGAGATCACAGGTGCTTTGGTATCACGAACTGTCACTACCTGGGTAGCACTGCTGCTATTGCCATGAATATCCGTTACACTCCATGTTCTGGTTAATGTATAATTGCCTGAACAGTTGCCATCGGCTTTTGTCTCACTGTATTGAACAGCTCCTGCACCGCAATTGTCTGTCGCAGTTACATTGGCTGCAGCAGGAATCGCATCACACTCAACCGTTGCATTGGCAGGTACACCCACCAATACTGGCTTCTCATTGTCAACCACTGTAACCGTAAACGTACAACTGGACGATCCAACCGCATTGGTAGCTGTAGCAGTAACAGTTGTTGTTCCTACATTAAAGAAGCTACCAGGCTGAACACTATAGGTGATCGTTGAAGCAGGAATCGCAGTTGTCTCTGTCGCTGCAAAGCTCACATTCGTCCCACACTGACCTGCAGTATTGTCTACGACAATATTAGCAGGACAAACAATCTGTGGTGCTACACCAGTAACGGTAACAGTGAACGAACATTCTGCTGTTAATCCTGCAGCATCTGTAACCCTATGTGTAACCGTCGTCGTTCCAATCGGGAAGGTTGAACCACTGGCGGGGCCCGCTATTCTCGCAGTCGTTGCACCAGCGCAATTGTCCGTTCCAACAGGTGCTGTATAATTTACAACCGCTCCCGCAGCACTTGTCGCAATTACATTGATGTTCGCAGGACAAGAAATCGTTGGCGCTTGCGCATCCACTACCGTAACATTAAAGCTACAAGTGGAAGTGTTTCCTGCCGCATCCCTTGCTTCGAAAGTATTCGTCGTCGTTCCAACAGGGAAGACTGAACCACTAGGCAAGCCTGAAATTTGAGTAATCACAACAGGCCCTGAACAATTATCACTAACCGTGAAGCCTGACGAACTATTGTTTAATTCAAATTCAAGTATCATTGTTTGGGACGTTGCACCGCAATTAGAAGTGCCGCCAAGCCCACCCCAGTTACTATTTCCGATGTCCGGACGCATTACCATTTTGTTAGTACAACCACAGAAGATCGGCTCATCAATTCTTACTTCAATACCTTGTCCTGCTGACACGCAAGTATTCAAATTACATCCTTTACCTACATACCATGTATGCACACCATCATTCACAGAACCAGCTGTGCCTGTGTTGATCAAGTTGGCTAACTGTGCTACTAATGAAGGGTTGGTCATGCTGATTCCAGTAGGATTCAATGATCCTTTCATAGTCACCTTTGCATAAGTATTGGGCGTTAGCTGGCTACGGAAGTTGGTCCATGCCTGGCAAACAGCGTTAGAAGGTGTCTGGCCCTGTACAAAACTCTGATTGAATACAATAGAATTCAATGGCAGGTAATTTACCCTAGCGCCACATACACCCGCATCATTGTTTACGATAACAGGTGCTGGGCAACTAATCGTTGGTGCCTGGATATCCCTCACAGTAACCGTGAATGAACAACTGGACGATCCAACCGCATTGGTAGCTGTAGCAGTAACTGTTGTTGTTCCTACATTAAAGAAGCTACCTGGCTGAACACTGTAAGTGATCGTTGAAGCAGGGATCGCAGTTGTCTCTGTTGCTGCAAAGCTCACGTTCGCTCCACACTGACCTATAGTATTGTCTACGACAATATTAGCAGGACAAACAATCTGTGGTGCTACACCAGTAACGGTAACAGTGAATGAACATTCTGCTGTTAATCCTGCAGCATCTGTAACCCTATGTGTTACCGTAGTCGTTCCAATCGGGAAGGTTGAACCACTGGCAGGGCCCGCTATTCTCGCAGTTGCTGCACCAGCGCAATTGTCCGTTCCAACAGGTGC
>NZ_JAUBPR010000107.1:0-22988 GCF_036700845.1 Microcoleus sp. S13_C5 | reverse complement strand
AAGTTACATCAGCAAATATTTGGAATTGGTTTACTCACTGCTGTTATTGTACCTCACCTTTGTAAGAAATGCTATAGATAGCGGCCGCAGTCGCTTTGTCTGGGGGGTTTCAGGCTAATTTTCTCTTGATTTCTCTGAGAGTGTGTTGCAATTAGAATGCGGGAATTAATTCCGACTAAGTAAGGAGAAATACTGTCCCCTGCAATTTGATCTCCGAAGTTCCGATCGACACTCACATAGCATATTGGAGGGGATGCCAGCAGAATTAGCCTGTAAAATTCACAAACCCTGACAATATTTTGTTTTACGGCACTCAGTAAGCCAAAGTTTCTAAAGTTTCTCGCAGATAGGAACGAACCTGCTGATCGATGGTGGCATTTTGCTGCTGACGCTCAAAATTGAGTTCTAGCTGCCAGCGCTGAAATCCTGAACTTGAGCCGATCGCGGATTTGAGACTGCCCCAGATTTCAGAATCTTCGCACAGCTTGATCGGCTCTGCGGCTTGAGGCTCTTCTGCCATCGGTAGATAATTCGCCATATTTTTATACCTCTGTTTTAATCCCCTGTAAGGATTGAAAGCTGACCTTGACACTATCTATTATAGATTCTTCTCTCCAGATAGCCAATATAAAATATCCACAACCTGCGATTGAAAATTAAATATTAAGACTATTAATAATCTCTATCTGAGGATGGGCCTTACCTATTTTTTGGACAGCATACATCTGTACAAATTAAAGTAGCTTAAACTACAATTGTCCCCCTCTTAATTTTTTATTTCACTTTTTTTCGCTCGACTGTTCTGGTAGAGATGTAACGCCGTTGGTGTCAGCAGGTTCTGGGTTGACAATACTCCCGGCTGACGAATTCCCTATGCCGGATGCTGGCCCAATTGACTCTGCAGGTGCAGCCACAGCCGCAGTTGTCTCGGCTGCAAAAGCCGGCAAAAGTCGATCGACTTGCCAAGGCGCGATCGTAAAATCCTGCCGAATTTTTTCTAAAACATGAGGCTTTGTCGCTGCAAATTCTGATTCCGGCGTCAGCAAAACCGCCATGACGCTAGCAGACACCTGCAAAAACAAATTGCTAGCTAAAAAAGCAGAAGCTGCCAACAACAATCCAGCCCACCGCCAGGAAGGAGGAAAGGGAGCCACTGAAGCCACGAGGGGAGCGAATCTGTAAAGCTGCCACAAAATTACTGCCAGCAAAACAGCAACAAATAGAGCAAGTCCTTTATTTAAGTTAGTTTTAAACCGAGTCAGAATCCGGTGCTGCACAGAAGTTAAATTCTGCGGTTTTACCGCCACAACTAAAATACTAAAAATGTAAAAAGGGCGGAACCACTGCATCCACAGCACAGGAACAATACCTGCTACAGCCACTAAAAATATTTCTAACCAGACAGGGAGCAGGGGAGAACCCACTGCGAGTCCCAGCAAGCACAGTCCCAGGAATATCGGCAGTGTAGCCGCCCCAGAAAGGTGAATCCACAAAAAAGGATCTGACCAAAAAGAACGCACTTTAAATAATTATGAGTTATGAGTTATGAGTTTTGAATTTTGAGAGTCTGGGACGCACTCTTGACCCAGAAATCCGGTGCGAAGAGTACATTTCTAGAAGTCAAACCGAGCATCTTAGGAGGAAACTCGGTTGCTTTGCGTAAGTCTTATTTTAGTTTTAAATTTTGAATGTTCAGCGACAGCGAAGACGATTAGGACGTTGTTAATTGCTAACATCTTTGCTTTTATTGCTTCTTCATTCTTTACTAGATAACTAAAACCTTCTTCCTTCTGCTCTAAGTTAAAAACAAAAGTTGAGAGTGATGAGTTTGGGAGTATTGAGTGAAGAGAAGAGTTGCGAGCGATCGGCAATTTGGTTGCGATCGCTCAAAAATTCTCTTCCAACTCAACACTCACAACTCAAAACTATTGAGAGAGAGTCCGGCGCTTAGTAACCATCCGGTAGGCTTCAATCATATCGCCATCCGCCCAGTCGCTAAATCCGCTCAAGGAAATGCCGCATTCAAAGCCAGCATTGACTTCCTTGGCATCTTCCTTCATCCGTTTTAGGGAGTCGAGGACACCTTCGTAAACGACATTGTTGCCCCGGCGCACCCGCACCTTACAGTTACGGATGACTTTGCCAGAGAGTACCATACATCCAGCCACAGCCCCGCGACCGATCGCGAAGACAGCGCGCACTTCGACTTGACCCAAAGGTTCTTCCACCAATTCGGGTTCCAGCAGGCCTTCCATGGCCCCTTGAATGTCATCCAAGAGGTTGTAGATGATGCTGTATTCCCGCACGTCTACCCCCGCTTGGTCAGCCGCGAGGCGAGCATCGGTGGCGAGAGTAGTATTGAACCCGATAATTACAGCATTACTGGCTGCAGCGAGGTCAATATCCGTTTCTGTAATTTCCCCAGGAGCAGATAGCAGCAGTCGGAGTTGAACTTCTTTTTGAGGAAGTTGAGTCAGAGCGCCGACAATTGCTTCGAGGGAGCCTTGGACATCTGCCTTCAAGATCAAGTTGAGTTCCTTGAGAACGCCTTCCTTAGCTTGTTGAGAGAAGCCGCTGAGGCTGATCCGGCCGCCTTGCAGCAGGCGGGAATCTCGTTGGGAGGTAGCTCTTCCAGAGGCGATCGCCGCAGCTTCTTTTTCGTTTGCGAAGACATCAAACTCGTCTCCGGCGCGAGGAACTTCCCGCAGCCCCAGCACTTCCACCGCGAAGGATGGAGTTGCGTGCTCTACGCGCTCGCCCCGGTCATCGATCATTGCCCGCACCTTGCCCAAAGCCGAGCCTGCGACCACAATATCGCCCACTCGCAGAGTGCCGTTCTGCACCAGGAGAGTTGCCACAGGCCCCCTTGCCTTGTCGAGGTGAGCTTCAATGACAGTACCCTTAGCTGGTCGGTGCGGGTTGGCGTTGAGGTCTTCCATTTCCGCGACTGTCAGAATCATTTCCAACAGCGTATCCAGGTTTTCGCCTCGGATCGCGCTGACTGGAACCATTGTGATATCGCCGCCCCAGTCATCTGCCACCAAGCCGTACTCAGTAAGCTCTTGCTTCACCCGTTCCGGCTGAGCACCCTCCTTGTCAACTTTATTGATAGCCACGACAATTGGCACTTTCGCCGCTTTCGCGTGGCTGATCGCTTCAATTGTCTGGGGTCGCACGCCGTCGTCCGCCGCCACCACCAAGATGGCGATGTCCGTAACCCGTGTTCCCCGAGCCCGCATCGCTGTAAAGGCTTCGTGACCCGGCGTATCCAAAAATACCACTTGCTGGCTCTTGCCTTCGTGTACCACATCCACGTGGTAAGCACCGATGTGCTGGGTAATGCCCCCAGCTTCTCCCTGAGCCACCTTGGTTTTGCGGATCGAGTCGAGCAAGGTAGTTTTACCGTGATCCACGTGACCCATAATTGTTACTACTGGGGGACGGCGTTCGAGGTATTCCAAATCAGCTTCGTCCAGCATCTCGATCACTTTGATAGCTGGGGCTACTTTTTCTGGGGTTTCCACCTCTACGCCCATTTCTTCGGCTACCATCCTCACCGCTGGAATGTCCAGGGTTTCGGTAATATTGACCGCAATTCCTTTAGAGAACAGCCGCTTAATAATTTCGGTTTCGGGAACAGCCAGAGTAAGTGCTAGTTCTTGAACGGTCATCGGCCTGCTCAGCAGGAGCTTTTCTGGACGTTCTACCTTAGCTTCGGCTGTTTTGCCCCGGTTGCCGCGTCCCCCGCTGGAACCTGAAGAAGAACTTTTATCGTGAGAAGGGCCCGGTCTCTTATTTTTTCCGCTGCTGCCGGGTGCGCCCGGAGTTGGTGTTGACTTGGGTGCTGCTTGTCCCTTCGCTTTAGCTGGGCGGGCTAGGGACAGGCTGACCGTGACTGGTGCTGGCAGATCCAAGCCGTTTTCTAAGTCCTCGTCATCCTCGTCTATGGGTTTGAGACGAGAACGTTTTGCCTTAACAGCCTTGGCAGCTTTGGCAGCATCTGAGTTTTCGTCATCATCTTCTTCCCAAATGACCGATGTCTTTTTGGCAGGACGAGGAAGAGAGGGCCTTTCGAGGAGAGGAATCTCCAGCAACGGCGTATTATCTTCTTCATTGTCATCAGTGTCATCCCCTAGGGCTCCGGTGCCGCCGCCCCGGCTACGCAGCCCGGTAGCTGACGTTGCGGGGGCAAGGCTCCGGCGCTGCCCACCGGGCTGGGGTCGATCGGCCAGTGGAGTTTTGACTGGGCCACCAGCGCCTTCCCGGCGCGGTCTTTGCGGGTCGCGAGATTCGGTAGCAGATCCCGGTGCAGGTCTGCTGGGGCGGCTCGGTTTAGCCGGCGCTTCCAGAGTTTCTGACTGTCCTGATTGCTCTTGCTCGGTTTTTGCAAGTTTGAGTACCGGCTTGTTTCCCAGATTTTGTGGGTTACGGCTACCCGACTCGGACGCCGCTCTGACTGGCGGCGACGTGAGTTTTGCCGAGGGCGCGGGAGGGGCGCTAGGCGGTTGCTGGATGCGTTCTGGAGCCTTTTCCGACGGCGGTTGAGGTGCCGCAGGTGCCTGAGCCTGGGCGGTGGTTTCCGGGGCGATCGCACCTACAGTTTCCGACACTATTTCTGACGGAGCCGCCGACACAGCGACATTTGGCTTCGACAGTACAGGTCGATTGATATTCGGTTTAGCTGGAGGCTGGAGTTGTTGAGCGGCAGGCGACTTGGGAGGAGTTGCCACGGTTGCCGCAGGCTGGTTTTTGTTCTCCTCGTTGCCTGCAGGCTGGGAGTTTGCACCAGCCGGCCGTACTTTTGGACTGCGTATTTCTAAAATTTGCTGCTTTTTTTGTTGGTCGTTAGGGTGAGGGCCAGATTCTCTAGATGGCGCTGCTGCTCTTTCGGGTGGAGCTGGCTTGCCGGGGGAAGAGTGGCTACTGGCTACGTATTTTTCCGCCGTTTTGCGAATGCGCTCTGCTTCGGATTCTGTAATTGTGCTGCTGTGGCTCTTGACTGAAATATTGAGCCGCTCGCATACTGCCAAGATGTCTTTATTATCCAAATTTAGTTCCCGTGATAATTCGTAAATTCTTACTTTGCCGTTGTTCATCCACTCTGCCCTCTTTTGTGCCAACCAGTTTTTACATTTTGATTTTTTGTTCTAATGACGACATCATTCGCTGTGATTGATTCAGTGTCAGGAATCAGGGTTTTGGTACTCGCTCAGCAATTTTATCTAAAAGATGCAACTCGCTGAAGTCTGCGGTTGAAGAATTCTCAAGTCTGTTTGGGAACTTGGAACTCCGAAGTCTGAGTTTTGGCAAAACCCACTCTCTCAAGCTTCAAAGTTTGCCTTTCCACCTTGAGGATACCTCTGCTAGTACCCTACCCTTATCTAATCTGACACAAATCTTTCCAGACTGGTGGGCAGATCGGATTGGGGTTTTATAGCTGGCGCTACCGGTAATTACTGGTAGGGCTGCCAAGAGGGTTTATACAGTCGATGCCGAACTATTGTCGGTTTTTCGTCCGGCCAGGCCAGAGGAATATGTACAGTCAGATGTGGCTAAACGCTGCCAAAGTGTTTGGTACAGTTCGTCAGACACAGGTGCTTTGAGCGATCGCCCAAGTCGATTTTTTTTCTGAGCTGCTTTGAGGCATTCTGATTCCCGACAAAGGTAAACAGAACGGCCCATGCCACGATCTAATTGTACCTGATGAGAAGGATAGAGCCTGACTACTCGCCAAAAAGCTTCCTTATGAGCTATTTTTCGACAACTTGCACAGCACCGGTAGTTCGGTTTCATCGGAGTGAGAGGGGGAGTAGGGGGAGAGGAGGGAGTAGGGGACAAGTCCTCCTTGTCTCCCGAAGAGAGAAAATCTTATGAAAAGGAGTCAGAAGACAGAATTCAGAATTCAAAATACGCCATGCCTCAAGTCAGGGGTAACGGTCACAAAAAGAATTTTTTCGTCTCCACGATTAAAATCGGGGGCTTTCAACCTCGATTCTCCATCCTGTCCCACAGAACCCATTCTGGATTCTGGCTCCTGGCTCCTGAATTCTGAATTCTTCTTCGCTAAATGCCACAGTTTTTAGACTGCGGCTTCGGTTTCCTCCGTGGCGCCTGCCTCCTCTTCCTCAAATTCTGCGGTTTCCTCCTCGTCGTAGTCGCCTGCTTCGTCTGCGTCGTAGTCGTCTGCTAGTTCTTCAAGCCTAGTTGCTTCTGCTGCCAATTTGCTGTCTTCGGCGGCGCGATCGTACTTAGCAATATCTTTGATATCGATTTTCCAACCGGTTAGGCGGGCTGCGAGGCGCACGTTCTGACCTTCTTTGCCAATGGCAAGACTCAGTTGGTCTTCAGCGACCAAGATGTGAGCTCTCCTACCTTCTGGAGCAACTAAACGCACTTCATCTACTCTAGCGGGACTCAGAGCGTTGGCAATATAAGTTGCTGGGTCTGGAGACCAGCGGATCACGTCGATTTTTTCGCCGCGCAATTCGTTGACTACTACCTGAATCCGCGATCCCCGCGCTCCGATGCAGGCTCCTACAGGGTCTACGTCGCGATCGAGAGTATCAACTGCTATTTTAGTCCGGGGGCCGACGTGCCGGGAGGGCGGATTTGCCTCCCTGGCTACGGCGACAATCCTCACCACCCCGTCTTCTATTTCTGGTACTTCGTTAGCAAACAGGTAAACCACCAAACCTGCGTCGGCTCTAGAAACAAGTAACTGCGGCCCTCTAGTAGAGCCTTCGCCTACTTTTTTGAGATAAACCTTGAATGTAGCGTTTGCCCGGTAATTGTCGTTGGGCAACTGTTCGCGCTTAGGGAGTTCGGCATCTACTTCGGGCTGACCGAAGCTGCTGGTGACTGCTAAAATCACCGACTGCCTCTCAAACCTGAGCACTCTTGCTTGAAGAACGGTTTCTTCTAAATCTTTAAACTCTTCTTGAATCATTTTGCGCTGTTGGTCGCGCAGTTTTTGAGCGAGAACTTGTTTGGTCTGGATCGCGGCCATGCGACCAAATTCTTTTTGATTTGGTGTTACGTCTACGAGCACGATGCTACCCGGTTGAGCTTCCGTGGCTACTTCTTGCACTTCCGTAAGTGAGATTTCGTGATCGGGATTGATGACTTCTTCGACAATAGTTTTGTTGGCTAAAACGCGGAAACCTTCTTGTTCTGCGTCGAGTTCTACATCAAAGTTGTCGAAGTATTCTTCGCTGAAATGGTCGAGTTTTTGGGTACGGCGGTAGCGCTCGTATCCTTTGAGCAGGGCTTCTCGCAAGGCTGCTTGGACGGCGTGTTTGGGTAAATTGCGTTCTTTGCTAATACCTTCGACCATTTCTTTTAGTCCGGGCAGGGGAACCATTGACATATAAAACTCTCCTTTTTTGCTGTGGTAATAAGTAACTGGTAATCGGTAATTGGTACTTGGAAATTTTCAAGTAGAAGTGATGACAGATGAGTGATGACTTACTGAATAGGATTAGGGCAACTTGGTGCTGTAACAATTTATTTCTTGTCCCTATTCAACCCGCTGCTACAGATAGGATTGTTAAAAATTAACTCGCAGCCAAGCGTTTCCAGCTTGCTGCGAGGCAATCTCAAAACTCAACACTCAACACTCAACACTCACAATTTCCCTTTACATCTCCTTTCCTTCGTCTAGTTCAACTTTGACAATCTGAGGGCGGGGAATTTTAACCTGTCGCCCTTTTTGATTGAGATAAACCGCTGTTTCATCCCGGCCCAGGAGTAGTCCTTTCCACTCTTTGATTCGCGAGTCGGGTTCGGTGGTTTTGGCTGTCACTGGGAAACCTTTAAAGGTAATAAATTCTCGATCGCTGCTGAGCAATCGGGATATTCCGGGACTGGAAATTTCTAGCACGTAGGCATCGGGTATGATGTCGGCTGCCTCTAACTCGGCATCGAGGGCTGTACTCATGCGCTCGCAGTCGGCTAAACCAGTGTCTTGTTGGAGATTGCGGATATCTACCCGCAAGACGGGAGGATTTTGGTTGGTGTGAAACACTGCTCCCACTACTTCCAATCCCAGTGTTTCCGCAACGGGGGTAGCTAAGTCAATGATTTGTGGGATTAGGGGATGAGTCATATCGAATACTTAAGTTAAAACTCCTAAACTCGGACACGGGCAAGGAAAAATTTGTTGTTGAGATTGCTTGGCTTTGAGGTGGTTTGATTAGGTGGCTGCGACTTTCGTCTTCAACTTTGGGACTTACCCAACATCCCAGCAGGGGATCTCAAGCGGGGGGGTACCCCTACTAAATCAGTCCTCAACTTGCAAGTCAGACGCCCTGAGCCCTTTTCCTGCGACTAATGCAACAAAAAAAGTGGGCTTGACCCACTCCTAGGTAAAACAATTTCTTCCAAGAAGTTTGAGGACTTCTTCCGATCGAAGGGAGGCCTCAGTTCTCAGTTTAGCTCGATCGCCCGCCCGGTGACAAACCGATCGCCCTCGGGAAAGTGTTCAAGGGGAGAGGGGGAGAGCTGACAGAGAGAATGAGGACGACTTCATCACCGTTTTGGAGTGGGGTGAGGCGAGGGCAAATTCCTGGTTGATACTGAAGCCGGTGGGTCCCCCCTAGAACTGTTGGCGATCGGCACTCAGGCGTTCTAGGACTTGCGATACGGGAGTTTTTTTGCGAAATTCTAATTTCAGTTCGGACAAGCCCTGTGCTTCTTGATAGGCGGCAAAGAGTTTGACAGTGATGGTGGTTGGTAGATTAGACAGGGGCGATCGCAAGATTAACGGTATATTGACAAAACAGCAAAACTAAGATCAACCCTAAAAAATCCCCATTACTAATGCTGAATTGGAAGCTCAATTACAAACTCTACCCCCCATTCGGGCGAGGAAATGCAGGTCAGCTTACCACCATGTTTTCGTTCTACAATCTCACGGCTAATAGACAAACCTAAACCTGTCCCTTTACCTACTGATTTAGTAGTAAACATCGGCGTGAATAAATGCTGCATTACTTCCTGAGTTATGCCAACCCCATTATCAGCAATCCGAATCACCACTCTGTCATCCTGAAGCATTTCAGTGCAGATCCGAATCTGTGGAGTGTCATTGCTCTGTTTCTTTTCCCCGCACAGGGGACAACTAATCGTAGACTCTTCTAAAGCATCAATTCCATTCGCCAATATATTCATAAACACCTGATTAAGTTGCCCCGGATAACACTCTACTAGCGGCAATTCCCCATACTCTTTTATCACTGCAATTCCTGGGAAACTTCCTTTAGATTTCAGTCGATGCCCTAAAATTAATAAGGTACTATCTAGCCCATCGTGAATATTCACGGGCGTTAGTGCCGATGTATCCAAGCGAGAGAAATTACGCAGTGACATAGAAAGATTGTAAAGTCGCTCTGTTCCTACCGCCATTGAATCAATAATTTTTGGCAAATCTTCAACAATAAAATCTAACTCAATCTCCTGGGACTTATCCTCAAATTCTGATGTCGAAGTAACGTTGTACTGGCAAAGCCGAGTCATCCCGATCAAATCGGCAATATATTCCTTGGCAATAGGGATATTATTGGAGATAAAACTAACTGGATTGTTAATTTCATGAGCTACCCCAGCGACAAGTTGACCAAGGCAAGCCATCTTTTCACTTTGAACGATTTGCACTTGAGCTTTTTTAAGATTCTCCAAAGCTTGAGAAAGTTCAGCCGTTCGTTCTTCCACTCGTTTTTCTAACTCCTGCGCGAGCTGATGTAACGCTGCTTCTGCTGCGAGCCTGTCTTCTATTTCCCGTTTGAGAAGCAGATTTTGGTCGGCGAGAGTTTTAGTAAGAGAACGCAGTTTTAAATGGAGGTTGACGCGAGCTAACACCTCCTTTTGTTCAAAGGGCTTAGTAATGTAATCCACAGCCCCTAGATTAAAGCCTTTGATCTTATCTCCTATGTCAGACAGAGCCGTCATAAAAATTACAGAAATTTCGTTCGTCAACGGACTTGCCTTCAGGCGATGGCAGGTTTCAAACCCGTCAATTCCTGGCATCATCACATCTAAAAGAATCAAATCAGGCTGAGTATATTCAGCCTGTTCAATGGCAGTTTCACCATCAGTTGCTACCAATATCTCCCATCCCGAACCCGCTAAAGCTTCAGAAAGCACGTCCAGATTGCTAGGATTATCATCGACGATTAAGATACTACTTGTTTCCATATTTGCTGTATTCATTCTTTTTCTATCCTGTGGGATGTAATAAACTCTTTTATTTTTTTGACCTGATAGCCTTGGGCTAACTGGCGCAGCTCAACAGCAAAGGACACAAATTTTTGATCCAACTTCTCTAGGTGCTCAGTGCGTTTCACAATTCCTTTCACATTGCCTCTCATCGCCAGCTCAAGTAAGAGTTCAATTTCTCCGGGCGGGGGAGCAACTACAGGATTGGATTCAGAAAGTAATTGAGGATCAGAGGAAAAGGGAAGAGGGCTGATTTTTTCATTTTTTCGTTTCTCATATATCCATTCAAGTTTTAAATACTTTTGCAACATCTCAAATAGCTCTTCTGCCTGCACAGGCTTACCGAGAAAATCGTTGGCTCCCCCATCCAAGCTTTTATGTTGATCGGTAGCAAATACACTGGCAGATGAAGCAATGATTGCCACGTCTTTATACCATGACAAATTTCGGATACGGCGCATCATTTCAAAGCCATCTAACACTGGCATCACTAAGTCAGTGATAATCAAATCGAACTTAAACTCTTCTACTTTTTCTAAACCTTCTTGACCGTTTTTAGCTTCGGTTACTTCAAATCCGATAGGTTCCAAAAGATTGACAATGACTGAGAGATTTTCCCATTTGTCATCAACCACCAAAACTTTCTGCTTTCTACCTTGGTAGCCAACCAGCTTTCTTTGCTTGGCAATCGTGGCTGTATTTGCCCAGTCTGCCGCTTCCGGTAAATCCAAATCTAGGCAAAAAACACTGCCGACTCCTGACTGACTTTTTACTTGAATTGTACTACCCATCATTTCGACAATTTTCTGGCTAATTGTTAAACCGAGCCCGGTTCCTTCCGCCTGACGCTTGCTGTCTCCTACCTGTTCAAAAGGCAAAAATATTTTTTCTAATTGTTCTGGTGTCATACCAACGCCAGTATCTTCTATTTGAAACCGAAGTTTGTGAATTGGTGAGGCTGGCTTTTGCTCATTGCTTTGTAACTTTTCACCTGTGCCCATTTCCAGACGTTCTATCTTAAAAGTCACTCGTCCCGAGTCTGTAAACTTAATTGCATTGCTCAGTAAGTTAATAAGTACCTGTCGCAAGCGTTTCTCGTCAGCGTAGATGCCAGCAGGAATTTCCAAACTGGGTTGATAAACAAAAGCAATTCCTTTTTGTTCGGCTCGGATGCGGCAGATTTCGGCGACTCCCTGCAAAAAGGAAGGAAAATGTAAATCTTTCGCGTACAGTTCCAATTTCTGAGCTTCTATTTTAGCGAGGTCTAAGATGTCATTGATCAGGGTTAGCAGGTGGGAGCCACACTGGTGAATAATACTGATGCCTTGGAGTTCCTTCGGGGCCATCGTTTTTGAGCGTTCTAGGATTTGAGCGTATCCTAAAATGCCATTGAGTGGTGTTCTCAATTCGTGACTCATATTGGCTAAAAATTCACTTTTAGCTTGGTTGGCAGTATCAGCGATTTGTTTGGCTTCCGTGAGTTCAGCAGTGCGTTCTTCTACTCGGATTTCTAGCTCGGAATTGGTCTTGGCTAGCGCCTCAAAGGATTCGCGCAACTGTTGTGCCATTAGGTTAAAAGACTGACCCAAAACTTCTAGTTCTTCTACGCCTTTTACCTGCACATTTTTCTCTAAGTCGCCACTGGCGATCGCCCTAGAAGCTGCGCTCAAACGGAGAATCGGGCTGGTAATCCAGCGTGCGGTTAAGATTCCCAAAACGGTAGCCAGCGCCAAGGCTCCCAAACACAACAAAATGGTAGTCTGGGTATTGGCGTTAATTTGATCCATGAAATCGCTTTCAGGAACTACGACGACGATCAGCCAGTCCAATCCTCGGCTATCCTGAAAGGGCATAACTTGGAGGAATTGCCGCTGACCGGCGATCGTAAAATCCAATTGCTGAGAGCTGCTAATTTTAGTGAGGTTGCCAAAGCGTTCTTTTAAATGCGCTGTTGTCAGCCGAATTAAATCATCTGTGCTATCTAAAGCATTCAGGCGATCGAGCTTGTCATTGTTGGTGATAAATGCTTCTTTGAGAGTTGAACTGGCTACTAGGAGTCCAGAACGTTCCATAATGAATGTCTGTCCCGAGCGACCGATGTTTAAGCTGTGCAGGAAGTCACTGAGGAAAGAGATCAGAAAATTAGCAACGAATACCCCACGCAGCTCGCCACTTTCGTCATAAACTGGATGTCCGGCAGGAAGCGAGAGCGTTTTCTGACCTGTAAGCGAAAAAATTTCGCTCCATGTGGGCTTGCCTAAGCGTACACTGTCTTTATACCATGAACGCCTGAGTATATCGTAGTTTCGGGAGACTTTTAAGAGCTTCGTTTGATTGCCTTTGCTATCAGATTCATAAATATGAAGTTCATTTCGATGCTCTTTGTCTGCTATTTTAAAAACTACTTTGCCATTCTCTTGGCGTTCAATGGCAATGAATTCTCCAGTTTGAGTAGCAAAACCCATATTGGGCAGAGAAGGAAAGGCTTGAATTTGCTCCCACAAATAGCGCTCCGTACTCTCCAATTCGTCGGGATTTAAGTATCCTAGGCGAAGGGCATTGGCATTCAGTTGATTGACGCGAGGGGCTGTGTCTAGGTAAGTGTTGAGCTGTTGCTGGATGCGGGCCGTAATTTCACTTCGCAACTGACTAGCCACTTCGTTGACTGCTTTTTGCCCGTTGCGTAAGGATAGCCAGCCTGTCAGCCCGACGGCAGCAAATATTTGCAGAACGAATGGGAATACTAAAATCAGGCGCAGGGACACCTTTTTTTTAGAAGGGTTTGACAGGAAAGTGGTTGCAGAGGTCTGTGACATTGATTGCTGTTACTCCTGGGGTAACGAGTTGGCTGAAAAATCTCAGTGGATTTAGTGAAATGAGGCTGAGGAAATATATATTGAAAAGCAATCTACCAATAGTCCAGACAGTTTTTATAGCGCCCAATGGCTTGTGCTCGCTTGACTTTGAGCCACTGTGGATAATTAAATCAATGTCAGCTCCACCGCTGACTTACATTTAATTCGACTTTTTTATGCTCCTTGCCCCGCGTAAGCTTGTAGTATCGTTCCCAAAACTGTCCGGAGTATTGATCTACAATAGTTATTGAAAATTTTTACACAGTAACTTGCTTGAACCCGCCTAGCTACTTACGTGTTTACTATGAGAGCTTTATAATTATAGCTGACTAAAGATGCTGACGTGCCTAATTTTTTTCCTAGCATTTGTAAATGATAAAAGCAGTTAGCAATCCTATCTAATAGATTACTTGATTGACAGCTATTTGTCGGAGTTTTTAACTTTACTTTACAGAGTGACGCTATAAAGTATAATCTCATCAAACTTACATATAAATTGATATAATATACTTCTAAAAAAATTGACCTTTCTCGCTAAAAACATGACACGCCAGACCGCTGAGAACCATAAGGGCGGTCTAACTCACTACCCCGCTGAAGATTTGATGCACAACTCTGCAGATGACTTTGGTAGAGAATGCCGATCGCACATGAAACTTTACAATTAAACCAAGTTTCATTTGCAGGAGTTACAGCAGGGTAATTGCTAATTGCTAATTGGGGAAGAACAAAATAAGTAGAGCGGTGGAGCAGAGGGGATTATGACACAGGATAGGGCTGAGAAATATTCTTTTAATTCAGGGAAATTATTTAAGCTTAATAGTGAATTTGGTATTAGAGGTAAACACATGGCTGGCAAGGATTTTAAGGTTCTTCAAATCCGAGAGGCTAGGGTTTCTCATCAGTTGATGTAAAGGAAGGTAAAGGAGAGATACAGCCGACTAGAAGGATTCGATCGCCATGACAAGTCGCCGTTATGCCCTAGGGGATTAACAGTGGGAAAGGATCAAAGATTTGTTGCGCGGATGTGAAGGTTATGTGGGTGGGACAGTCTGCCTAAAATTGGTTTTTTGTAGAAGCGGTTTTGTACCGCTACCCAGCGGGCATCCCGTGGCGAGACTTGCCCGAACGGTTTGGAGACTTCCGAGTGATGACACGCCCTAACGCGGGGCTATCCGTTGCAGTTCTTTGGCTTGTTCTAAAATTTTCTCGAAGTCTTCTTCGCTCAACCGCTGAATGTAGTTGATTTTGAACTCTTCTAGGAAGTCGCACAGCAGCAGTTGTATTTCTTGCCAGGTTTGCTGCTGTTGCAGTTCGGTTCCTAAAGCTTGCCCGAAATGTTGCACTAGCTGGCTTGAGAGTTTGATGCTTATGGGGTCTTCGCTGGCGATTTTGAAGGCTTCGTAGGCATCTTGGGGGCCGAGGGTGGCTAATTTTGAGAGTTCTGCAACTAATTGCTGTGCTAGCTGTTCGGGCAGGTTTCCCAGGCCGGGTACTTGCTTCCATCCTTGATAGAGGGGGGATTGTTTGAGGAAGCTTTCAATATTGTACCGGAGGAGGGCTTCTAGGTCGGGCTGGAGTTGGGGGAGGACTTTGTAGACGGTTATTTGGACGAGATGGGTGGCGATCGCTTCTATTTCATTGATATTGTTGATGTCTAGATAGCGCTGTTTTTTAGATTGAAATAGTTGACGAGCCAGTTCGCCTGTGGTAATTGATTGTTGCATCTGGTTGATGAGTTGAATTACTACAACTTCGGTCAATTCTTGGGCGAAGTTGGCGACGAAACCTCGGCTGATTTGGGTGCGTATGGGTTGGAGATCCGGCATTTTGGCTTGGTGGATGCGAATTGTGACGGGTAATACTCGCAACAGGCGCCAGAATGGGAGAAGCATGAAGATGTCGTACCATCGCCAGAGCATGGCTGCTCGCCAAGTGACGCTGCGGTGGCGGCGGGTGATCCAGTAGGTACGGGCTAGAAATTCGATCGCAAATATGGCAATGAATGGCAGGTCGATTAGCCAGAAGTTATCGGTGAATTCACCGTTTTCTCCAATCTCGCGGAAATAGTTGGTGGCGATTAATGGCTTGATTTTGGCGTCAAACCACTTGATTTCTTTTTGCCAACCTTGTTTGTTTAAATAGTCTTGGCTCCAGAATCTTTGGAATGATTGTTTAGCGGAGTCTTGCGGATTCGGGACGCGATCGCGCATCCGGTCTTTTATTTTTTCTAGGGTGCCACTTTTTGATGCTACTCGAAAGGGATCTTCATCGATCATTTTCGCGCTCAGATTGTTTATTTCGTGCAATTTGGCTGCTACTTGGGGAGAGGGCAACCCTGTTTGCACTACTTGAATTTTTAATTCTTCTAAGGTTTCCAAATATTGCTGGGTGTCTCGGTGGGGTTTAATTCCTTTAAATGGGTCGTATACTTGAGTTAGAACTGGCAGTTGCCGGAAGTAGAAATCTCGTCCGGGGACGTAAGTTATGTCAAATAATACTAGGCTTAAATTTCCTAGGGCGACCAATGCCATGACCCGCTCGAACCAAGGTACTTTTGGTGATTTTTTGCGAGAGTTTGGAGTTTGAGAGGGCTGTAGTTTTAGTGTCACTGACTGTTCCTAATTAAGTAGACAGATGAAAATAGATGTAACTCGTAATAGTTGAAAAAAGGAAATAGGGAAAACTGGCTAATTGTCTGGTCGCGCTCGGATTGCGATCGCGGAAGCTAGTCTTTATTTTAACGTGCGTTTGTTGGGGAGTTTTGGATTGTTAATTCCGCCTGGTTAGCTAATAAATTATGCTGCTAAAATATTAAAGCCGATCGAAGTTGACGGAAGCTGTGGCTCCCGTTAGTGTGCTTCTCTCTGGCAATAAAATTATATCTTAGGCGGAATCCTCAGTTTTTTTGGCCTTGCAGAGCTCACGGGGCTGGTAATAAATTACTATTTCTGTTTGATCTGGTGGCTCTTTGACCGCTAAATCAAGTGTATTGCACCGAGCGGAGTCTAAGGTTAGATATGGACTTCGAGTTTGAGGTCAAACCCTCAAGAGAGTTATACTTGCTCAGGGGCAGTCTGGCGAGAGCGCCCCCTCTGATCGCGAGGGTGACTGCCGCCTCCGTAAGGTTCGAGGTCTCGCCTCTACAAAAACCAGCTCGCGATCGGACTCTTGAATAATATAAAACCCTGAGTATAATTTTGTTCGCATTTTTTTAATATATGACATACTGCCTTAATCTCGATTGCCCAAGAGACAAGCGTCAGAACCCACCAGGCACAAAGTATTGTCTTAATTGTGGTTCAAAGCTGCTGCTAAAAGACCTTTATGCAGCAACTGAACCGCTGCGCGATGGGGGATTTGGCAGGACTTTCCGAGCTGTTAATCATGGAAAATTTGAGGAATTGTGCGTGATTAAACAGTTGTCGCCCCCTCAAGAGTTTCAGCGGAAGCCCGGCCATTTTAAAAAATATGTTCGACTGTTTGAACAAGAGGCAAGGCGGTTATACGAACTGAAGCACCCGCAAATTCCTCAGTTAATTTCTTATTTTGAGGAAGATGGGCGCTTGTATTTAGTGCAAGAGTTTATTGATGGAAATAATTTAAAGGATGAGTTAGATAAGTACGGTGCTTATAGCGAAATTAAAACTTGCGAACTGCTGTTAGATTTGTTGCCTTTATTGAAGTTTGTTCACGACAGAAATGTAATTCACCGTGATATTAAGCCTGAGAATGTGATCCGCAGATCTCGCGATCGTAAGTTAGTGCTAATAGATTTTGGGGTTTCTAAACAGGTAGTAGCTGCTGCTCCGACCAAAACAGGAACTAAGTTGGGAACTCCTGGCTACGCGGCTCTAGAACAGCGTCACGGTAGGGCTGTTCCTGCTAGCGACCTTTACAGTTTGGGGGTGACTTGCATTCGCTTGCTGACTTCTGTTATGCCTTATCTCGATATCTACGGGGACATTCACGATGACCTTTACGACCCGCTTGAAGGTCGCTGGCTTTGGAGGGAGGCTTTGCCCAAAGGAACACAAATTAGCGAGGATTTAGGTCAGGTTTTGGATAAGTTGATTCAGGAATATGTTAAAGACCGCTACAAATCGGCTGTGGAAGTTTTGGATGCTTTAAAACCTCCTGTTATTGTTGTCCCAGCGCTGGAAAAGTCGCAGCAGGTAACTGTTGTTAGTCCTTCTGTACCGACTCAACCTGTGACTGATTCTCCGCTAATTTCTGTGAATTTAGAGTCCGAAAAAGGTATTGATTATTCTCACTTGGCAAGGCTGCTGGCTGCCAAAAATTGGCGTGGTGCTGATGAGGAAACTTCTGTGAAAATGCTGGAGGTGATGCAGCAAAATTCACGGGGTTATTTGAGCGAGGAAGATATTAGGAAGTTTCCAGCTAAGGATTTGCAGACTATCGATCAACTTTGGGTGCGGCACAGTCACCGCAGATTCGGTTTTTCTGTGCAAAAGGGTTTGTGGCTCAAGTTGGGGGGGAAGCCTGGTGTTTATGATGCTACAGTTTGGGAGAAGTTTGGCGATCGAGTGGGCTGGCGGGTTAACAGCCAGTGGGTATACTATTCTGAGCTGAATTTTACTTCTAAAGCAAAGCCTGGACATTTGCCGGGGGGGACTGTTTTTGGGTGGGAAGGCGGGGTTTTGTGCGGTGTTTTGGGTTTAGGTGGGATCTGGTTTCTGCTGTCGCGGCGGGATTTGTAGAGTGAAGGTAGAAGGTAGAAGGCAGAATTTATTAGTGAGGCTGCACCCCAAGCCAAGTCGAAGTGTTAGTCATGAAAGAGTTTTGAGTTGGGAATTAAAGAGTTAACCAGTTTTGAGTTTAATCATCTGTTATGTAGAAATTACCTCTAAAAAAAGCGAAAAATAAGATATAATCACAAACCCTTTTTTTTGTGCTATGTTCTTAGAGAAGGGCAAGTTTGCAAAGTCAAAAGCCAGTCCTCGACCGTGGGCAACCATGGGGACTGGCTTTTGCTCCAATTTACCAAGGAGATTTATCTAGTATGTTGCAAGAAAAACGTCTCAAGCCGTGGACTATAGTTCGCTCGCTTCCAAATGTGGAAAAGGTGGTTGTGGGTGAGTTTCGCAGTTGGTCTGATGCAGACGGTCACTTGAAAATTCTCAAGCGGATGGTGCCGGCGGATCGATTGAGTGTTGTGTTCGATCCGGTAGTTCAAGCGTAACGTCGCTGGTAAATTGATCAGCGTGCGATCGCTCTTTGAGCTAAGCGATCGCCTCTTTTTTTAGATACTGTTTTTCTACATAAAAAATGCGACCGCTAAAAAGGATCTCGCAACTTAAATCATTGTCCTTAACTGCGGCGAATTTCAGTAATTTGGTCGGCAACATCCAAAATTCTTTGCGGCATGGATGGCCCGGTAAAAATCATATCCAAATGATGCGGCTTGCTGTCAATCAATTCCACCACTTCAGCTTCGGGAATCAAGCCCAAATTAACCGCTAAACTCAATTCATCGAGAATAACTAAGGCATAACGGCCTTCGCGCACCGCATTTTGAACATACTGCCACAATTGTTCGATCGATCGCGTCTCCAGCTCATCTAAATCGGCATTCTCAATGCAGCGTGACAAATCGCAGCGCACCCAATCTAAATTTTGCCCCAGCCGCACCGGATGCTGATGCCCTTGATTAATTCCCCCTTTGAGGAACTGCACCGCTAGCACGGGAGATCCCTGTCCTGCAATTCTGAGGGCCTGAGCCATGACACTGGTAAAAAAGCAGCGGTGCGGGCCTGTAAAGACTTGCACCAGCCCTTGAACTGTGTAGGGCAAGCTGTGGTTTAAATTTAGTTTAGGGGTTTGTAACTGAGCAACCATAGGGCAATATTTAATCAGCAACTAAGTCTTGAGTGCAGCTCCGACCTTGGCGTGGCTGAAGCCTGCTTGACAATATATAGTGTACGGGGCCGAGTGCACATCGCGATCAAACACTATATATACAAGTTGTCAAAAGCTCGCAGCAGTGGCATTCGCAGTCGTTTGTTCGATTTTTGAACTCAATTAGCACTTAGGCAGAAACGGGATTTTTTACTAAAATACGGCGTGGAGCTTGACATTTATACAGTTATAGGGTGAAAAACCAAGGTGATGAGAGTCTGGCGGCGTCCAGGGCTTTTAAGAAAAGGTACAGACATCGCGTAAAATTTGAATGTCGCGGCACTAGGAGCAGGGACTGTGAGAGTGGTGATTCTGGGAGGGCCAGGAGCGGGAAAGGGAACTCAGGCTGAACTACTGTGCAGCAATTTGAGCCTTCCTTTGCTGGCTGTGGGGGACATTCTACGGGAGGCGATCGCAGAAGACACAGATTTAGGTAAGCTGGCGGTGTCTTATGTCGAAAGAGGGGAATTAGTTCCCGACGCAACTATGATTCAATTCTTTCGCCGCCGACTGCTGCTGTGGGATGTCTTTAATGGCTGGGTATTGGAGGGCTATCCGCGAACGGCTTTTCAAGCTGAGGAATTGGATTTTTTGCTGGAGGATTTGGCTCAGCAGCTAGATTGGGCGATTTTGTTGAAAGTGCCGATCGAGGTTTTGGTGAGCAGGTCGATCGAGCGCGATCGATCAGATGACCATCCTGAAATTTTACAGCGTCGGCTCGATTTGTTCCACGAACGCACTATTCCTCTTTTAGAGTATTACGAATACCGCAACAAACTGTTAACTGTGGATGGCGATCAATCGCCCGAACAAGTCCAGCAGGATATTCTCCAATTGATCGAGGCTAAAGGTCAATACTCATAGCATTTTAGATTTTAGATTTTAGATTGAATGACTGCATATTTAACGAATCCAAAAAGACCGGAAAATTAATACCCAATTTTCAATTTTTAATACCCAATTACCCATTACCAATCACCTAAATATTATGTCTTTCCAGCGTCCAGATGGCAGACAACCAAATCAACTTCGTCCGATTAGTTTCGATCGACAGTTTACCAAATTTGCTAGCGGCTCGGTGCTCGCAAAAAGTGGCGATACTCAGGTACTTTGCAGCGTTACAATCAAGCCGGGAGTGCCGAGATTTCTGGAGAATACCGGACAAGGTTGGCTAACAGCGGAATACCGAATGTTGCCGGGATCGACACCGCAGCGGCAAGAGCGGGAATTTATGAAATTATCGGGACGGACTCAAGAGATTCAGCGGTTGATTGGGCGCAGTTTGCGATCGTGCTTGGATATGCAACTATTGGGAGAACGCACCATACTTGTGGATGCCGATGTTTTGCAAGCGGATGCGGGGACTCGCACGACTTCAATTAATGGCGGATTTGTGGCTGTGGCTGATGCTTTGAACAAGTTGGTGCAAAAAGGTGATTTAGTGCGATCGCCCTTGATTCGCCAAGTGGCGGCCGTGTCTGTGGGACTTTTGGAAGGCGAGCCATTTTTAGATTTGAATTATCTTGAAGATGTGGCGGCTGAAATTGATTGTAATGTGGTAATGAATGGAGATTTGAATATCATCGAAATTCAGGGAACTGCGGAAGAAGGAAGTTTCAGCCGGAGTCAGTTAAATCAAATTTTGGATGTGGCAGAAACTGGGATTCAGGAATTGTTGGAGGCTCAGCGGCAAGCTTTGGTTTAGATAATTCGGCGGTTGAAACCGCGTCTACACAAACGAAGTCCGCCTTCGCGGACTAAGAGGGTATTTATATATCTAAAACTAAACTTCGTCGCTCTTACCTATTGCCTTTCGCACTTTCTCAACTTGCTTAGGTGCTTCCATTTCATTGAAGAGTCGAATCGCCTCTTGAAACGCAGTCTGACTCTTCTCGGTATTACCCATCTTTTGGTAAGTTAAGGCAAGTTGATAATTAGCCTCAGCTAGATCGCATTTTGCGCCGATTTTGTCTAGCAATTCGATTGATTCTGAATGATGGGAAAGCGCTGTTGCAAATTCTCCCTGTTCTCGATAAAGCTCTGCTAGACCACTTAAAGCTTTAGCCTTAACCTGAGTGTAGTGAGTTTTTTCGGCAAATGCGATCGCTTGGCGGAACATTTCAAAAGATTTTTCAGGTTCTCCTAAATTTTTATAAGTTAGGCCCATAAACAATAAGCTATATCCTTTACTCCAATAACTATTATCTATTTTAGAAATAACTAATTCTGCTTGTTGTGCATAACTCAGAGCGCTCTCTTTAAAGCCTAAACATGAGTTCAAAAATGCTAAACAGTATAAATAGTCTTTCTCATTCTTAGACAAGCCATGTTCTGAATCGTGATGATTACAAATAACTTCTATGTTTTCAAACAATTTGACAGCTTCTTCAAGTTCCCATAAATCGATTTTACAAAGTCCTGTATTAATTAAAGACCAAGTTTTCCACTTTTTAGCCTCAAAATATATTGAAGGGCTTAAATTAATAGATAAAAGGGTACAGTCCGCTGCTTTGAATGATAAACTGTGACATTCAATTGCTGGGTTTATATATCCAGTTAACCAGTAGAAATCCCCTAAAAGATTATACAACCACATACTCAGTATATGATTATCTTTAACTTCGCTAATAATTGAATTAATTGAATAAACCATTGGTTGTAACAAACCCAACCTATAAAACGCAACCCCCAGACGTTCTCCCTTTTTCCAACTGGTATCTCTCCTTCTCACAATTACAGAGCCAGCTTGCTCAAAGTCGTTAATTTTTACACAGTGATAGTAAGCCTCAAAAGCCCTCAGTGCATCTTCTACAGTTTCAACAGTCTTAGCACTATCCGTCCAAAACTCTGCTGCTTTGCGATTCGCCTCTTCCCAATCTTCACTTGCTCTCAAACGTGCGATAGCCTCTTCCCGAATCATCGGATGCAGCCAATATTCTCCTTTGCAGAATTCTACCAAAGAGCGATTTCGCAACGATTCAATAACTCGTCTGCGCTGTATTTCTGGCAGATCCCACAATAAACACAACAATCCTTCAGCGCTCACAGTCGGCACATCTTGATAGCGATAGCATCCTAAACGGCAGAGGAGTTTATAGGCGGCGGAGTCGAGTTCTTGGAGACGGTTAAACTGACTGGTTACTAAATTTTTTAAATCTGTCTTAACTAACGGATCTGTGATATTTTCCCGCCAATAAGCCACCATATTTCCGTCAAAGTCCTCTCGAATTGCACCGCACAAAATACCCATTGCTTTTGCATTACCACCATAGGTGTTGTGCATTGCATTGAGAGTCGGAATATCAATATCAATATTGCGACTGCCGAAAAACTGTTGCCATGCCGATTCATCCAATCCGAGTAATTCGTAATGATCGACACTCACTTCAGGATCACACAGGCGATCGCGACTGGTAATTAGCGTCACTGATAGTACCGTCGAGTCAGCCAAAATTCGCAACAACTCTACATAGTGGCGATGCGGTTGAATAAATCTACCTTGTCCATCTAGCGCTGGTTCCAGGTTATCAATCAACACTCCTACTTTGCGCGTTTGAAGTTGCCGTTTGAGCCTGCCAAGCATCACTCCAAATTCCCGCCCCGGTTCTTCTCCAAAGTCTCGCTTCAGCCATTCTTCAATCACGTTTTCGACGGGAGTAATATTTTCCGTCTCCTTCGCCATCGGGATGTCTAGCACTAAATCAAATCCTTGGGAACGGAGATATTGTTGCGCCAAGGTTGTTTTACCTATACCGCCGGATGCTTTGATGACGATGATTTTTGCGCCTTGGCTGATACGGGTGTTGAGGGAGTCGATCGCCTCTTCGCGTCCCACAAAATTCTGGTTTGGTACTGAGGGATGTGCGATCGGCCCTTCACCTTCTTGTGATGGTGGTGGGGCTGGGAGTGAGGGGCACGATCGCTCCGGCTCTCCTGAGTTTATGGTGTAAAATAGATCAACCAATACAGTTATAGTGATGAGCTTTCATTTAGACTATCTAT
>NZ_JAUBPR010000106.1:0-23146 GCF_036700845.1 Microcoleus sp. S13_C5 | reverse complement strand
AAACAGTTAATCAGTGGTTTGACTCATTTCTATTGGTGGCCGGAAGCAAAAGTTTAATCATGGTTAATCGACCGGACATGATATGAAACATCACCGCTTGGGGTGGGCCTTGTCTTACTGATTGAGCTTGTTTGATGAGTCGCACCGCATTGGCCGCCGACTGTACGTCGATACCGCTCGGTTGCATCGGCATTACGGCTAAAAAGAGCTCTGGCGGGGCGATCGGCTGCTCAACCGATTTCGCTAAAAATCTTCAATGGGTTCTATAGTTTGAGGTATCTCCCATCGTACTTATCCAGAGAAGCTCTATGGTTGCTCTACCGGGTATTGCTATTCTAAGCAAAATTTACGAAAGTTCTAATTCTCTGGTGTATCGGGGTATCAGCGTCCCTGACGATCGAGCGATCGTCATCAAAATGCTCAAGCAAAATTATCCCTCTCCCCAAGAGCTAACTCGCTACAGACAGGAATATAAAATTACCCGTTCCCTCAAAGAGGAAGGAGTTGTCAAGGCATACAGCCAGCAGGAGTATCAACGCACTCTCGTCATTCTCTTAGAAGATTTTGGTGGGGAGTCCCTAGAGCAATGGATGCACAAGCGCCCAGAAACCTTCTGCCCCATGCCCTTATCCACGTTTCTCCAGCTTGCGATCGACCTCACAGATATTCTGGGCAGAATTCATGCCGCTAATGTCATCCACAAAGACATCAACCCCGGCAATATCGTCTTTAATCCGAATACTGGCGTTGTCAAAATTATTGACTTCGGGATTGCTACCCAATTTAGCCGCACTCATCCAACGTTCAAAAGCCCGTATGTTTTAGAAGGGACACTTGCCTACCTGTCTCCAGAGCAAACAGGGCGCATGAACCGTTCGCTCGATTACCGCACCGATTTTTACTCACTCGGTGTGACGTTCTACGAACTTCTAACTGGACACCTGCCGTTTCCAACAACGGACATTCTTGAGCTAGTCCATTGTCATATTGCCAAACAGTCTATTCCACCTCACCAACTGAATGCAACGATTCCCAAACCCGTTTCAGATATTATTTTGAAATTGATGGCGAAAAATGCGGAGGAGCGCTATCAAAGTGCTTGGGGAATCAAAGCCGATTTAGAACTGTGTGTTCATCAATTAGAAGAAACTGGTCGAATTGATAGCATTCAATTAGGCCTTCAAGATATTTCCGATCAGTTTCAAGTTCCACAAAAACTGTATGGACGGGACAAGGAAGTTGCAATGTTACTAGCAGCTTTCGATAGCGAAGCGCTGCTGCGTACTCCGTTTGAGACGCCGCAGCGCTTCGCAGATTACGTAGCGTGTCCGGAGGACAATCGCGTCGCTTCTTTACAGAACAATACAGAAGCGACTTGGGAGAGGAAACAAATGGGCAACCCAAGATTCAAAGCCGAAATGATGTTGGTATCTGGCTATGCTGGAATTGGGAAATCAGCATTAGTGCAGGAACTCTATAAATTAATCACCCAAAAGCGCGGCTATTTTATCTCTGGTAAATTCGATCAATTTCAGCGCAATATTCCCTACAGTGCGATCGCCCATGCCCTGCAAAAATTGGTGCAGCAACTGCTGGGTGAACCCGACGAGCAATTGCAACAGTGGCGATCGCGTCTGCTCACAGCATTGGGAACCAATGGACAAATCATCATTGATGTGATTCCTGAAGTAGAACTCATGATCGGTCAGCAACAAGCTGTTCCTGAAGTTGGAGCAATGGAAGCTCAGAACCGCTTCAATCGGGTCTTTCAGCAGTTTGTGCGAGTGTTTTGTTCAGAGGAACATCCCCTTACGATCTTCTTAGATGATTTGCAGTGGGTAGACTCTGCCACACTCAAGTTAATCGAGTTGCTGATGCTGGATGAGCAAACCCAATCCCTATTTCTGATCGGAGCTTATCGAAATAATGAGGTGAACTCAGCCCACTTACTGTTATTAACGCTGGACAGCCTGCGAAAGCAAGGGGTAGTGCTTCAGGAGATGATCCTGGCACCTTTGACGCTGGAGGCATTAAGCCAGTTGATTGCTGAAACCCTACATCAGAATATTGACACTGTTCAGTCCTTAGCTGAATTAGTTCTATACAAAACCGATGGCAATCCTTTTTTTGTCAATGAATTTTTGCGGGTACTGTATCGCGAAAATCTATTGATTTTTGATGCGGAACACTTAAGCTGGCAGTGGAACATCGATCAAATCCAAGCTCAAGATATCACTGATAATGTGGTGGAGTTGTTGCTGATCCAGTTGAAGAAATTGCCAGAGAACACCCAGCAAGTTCTCCGCTTAGCCGCTTGTGTTGGGGCTGAGTTTGATTTGGAAACGTTGGCGATTGTTTGCGATCGATCTCCTCAAGCAGTTTTCCAAAACTTATTAACAGCAATCCAAGCTGGTCTCATTCAACCGCTATCTGAATTAGACGAAGACTTATTAGTTCAAGACTATAAGTTCTTGCACGATCGTGTGCAGCAAGCTGCCTATGCCTTGATTGATGAGTCGCACCAACAAATTGTTCACCTTCAAATCGGTCGCAATTTACTTGAAAAGACTTTGCCAGAACAGCTATCAGAGCGGCTTTTTGAAATTGTCGATCATCTCAATTCAGGGGTCGATCTCATCGTCTCTCAGCAGGAACGAAACAGCATTGCCAGACTCAGCTTAATGGCAGCCCAAAAAGCCAAAGCTGCAACTGCCTATAGTACAGCTTTGAAGTATGCAATTGCAGGCATCGAGTTACTCACAACCGATAGTTGGCAACATCAGTATGACCTCAGTTTGGTTCTCCATGAAGAAGCCGCAGAAACTGCCTATCTATCCGGTGACTTTCTGGCGATGGAGCAATGGGTTGCTATTGTTTTGCAAGAAGCCACAACCATTTTAGATGAAGTGAAAGTTCATGAGGTTACAATCAAAACCTATGTAGCACAAACTTACAAGTTAGAGGCGATAAAAGTCGGGTTGAAAGTGTTGGCGAAACTAGGGCTGAACCTGCCAGAAGTGCCCACAGAATTGCAGATTCAACAAGCACTTTCAGAAACAAGAGAAGTTCTGGAAGGAAGGAATATTCAAGATTTAGTGCATTTACCTTTAATGACAGATGTCAGTAGATTGGCAGTCATGCGGATTATTTCAAATATCGCTTCTCCTGCCTTTCAGGCTGCACCTGCACTGTTTTGGCTAATGGCATGTGAGCAAGTCAAGTTATCGATTCAATATGGCAATGCACCTACTTCTGCGGTTGCCTATTCTTGTTATGGAGTGGTTATCACCGCAGCAACTCAGGATGTAGAGAAAGCTCATCAGTTGGGTCAACTCGCCCTCAACCTTGTGGAAAGGCTGAATGTGCAAGAACTTAAAAGCAAAACCTTTCTAATTTTTGCAGAAGGCATCAGCTTTGGAAAGTCCCATTTTAGGGAGATTGCATCCCTATTGCAGGAAAGTTACTCCAGCGGAGTAGAAACCGGAGATTTCATATTTGCAGGTTTAGCGGCTTACCAAAAATGTGAGTATTTATATTTCAGTGGATTAGAACTGACAGAATTAGAACAGGAGATGGAAAATTACAGCCGTGCCATCGCCCAATTGAAGCAGGAAACTTGCTTAAATTACCATCAAATCTTTTGGCAAGCAGTGCTTAACTTACAAGGACAGGTTAATAACCCCTGCTGTTTACAAGGCGTTGTTTACAAGGAGCAACAGGGATTGAACCGCTATTTAGCCAACAATGATTCTCTTGGATTTCAATATTTCTATATCAACAAGCTGATCCTATGCTATTTATTTGGGCAGTTTACTCAAGCGTTAAAGAGTGCAAATGCGGCTGAGGGGTATCTAAAAGGTGCACCAGGGCAGGTAACGATGCCACTGCTTCGCTTTTATGACTCTTTAGTCCGACTGGCAATTTATTCATCTGTTCCTGATTCAGAACAAAAAGCATTGCTCCCTAACGTGATCGACAATCAGGAAAAACTGCACAAGTGGGCACTTCATGCGCCTATGAATTTTTTGCATAAGTATCATCTAGTTGAGGCAGAGAAAGCGCGAGTTTTGGGTCAGTTGTTAGAGGCTGAGGGGTTTTACGAACAAGCGATTCAAGGAGCTAGAGAAAACGGATATATCCAGGAAGAGGCGTTAGCATACGAATTAGCTGCCAAGCATTATCTAGCGAGAGGTTTGGAAAAGTTTACCCAGCTCTACATGAAGGAAGCCCATTACTGTTATGAACGCTGGGGAGCAACGGCAAAGGTTAAGGATTTAGAAACTCGCTATCCTCAACTATTTCCTCAGTCGTCCAAAGTAGTTTCTACACCAGTTCGCACTACGAATGGTACCACCTTAAATACCTCAAATACTGCTCTCGATTTAGCAACGGTGATGAAAGCAGCTCAAGCTATTTCAAGTGAAATTGAATTGGAGCAGTTGCTCAGTTCTTTAATGCAAATTTTAATTGAAAATGCTGGGGCACAAACTGGATGCCTGCTCCTGGAAAACTCAGGAGAATGGGCGATCGAGGCTTCTTGTGAATTCAATGACGGTGAGAATGTTTCTGCTACGCGAGTGCTGCAATCAATTCCAATGGCAACTCGCTTACCCGAATCAATCATTCAGTATGTGCTCCGGACTCATGAAGCTGTCATCTTAAATGATGCCACTCGTGAAGGTAATTTTATCAATGAACCTTATATTCAACGCAACCAAACGCAATCTATTTTTTGTTTGCCGCTGCTGAATCAAAGTAAGCTCGTCGGCGTGTTGTATCTCGAAAATCAATCAGCAACTGGAGCGTTTACACCCGCTAGATCGCAGGTGTTGAATCTGTTATCGACCCAGGCAGCGATCGCGATCGAAAATGCCAAGCTCTATTCAAAGCTCCGCGCGAGCGAAAGTCAGATGGCTCAATTTTTAGAAGCGATTCCCGTAGGAATTGCCGCCATTGATGTGACGGGTCGCCTTTACTATGCCAATCAACGGGGCATTCATCTCATGGGCAAAGGGATCGATCCTGCCGTACCGTCGGATCAAATCGCAGAGGCTTATCAATTTTATGTGACGGGAACGGATCAAATCTACCCTACTGAAAAAATGCCAATCATCCGGGCGTTGAACGGCGAACGCACTACGATTGATGACGTAGAAATTCGCCAAAATAACCAAACGATCCCTGTTGAGGTGTGGGGCACTCCCGTCTTTGACGAACAGGGCAATGTAGTTTATGCGATCGCAGCCTTTCAAGACATCACTGAGCGCAAACAAGCAGAGAAGCTGCTAGCCGACTATAACCGAACATTGGAACAACGAGTAATTGAGCGGACTTTGCTGCTTTCGCAGGAGATTGAAGAGCGCCAACGAATTGAAAACGCCCTGCGACAAAGTGAAGAGCAACACAGGTTGACAATGGACTTCACCCACATCGGCAGTTGGAACTGGAATATCATTGAGAATACAACAGAGTGGAACGATAACCACGCTCGATTGCTGGGGTTAGTACCGGGTAAAGTTGAGAATAAGACTCAAGCATGGCGCGATCGCGTTCATCCAGAAGACATTCATCGGGTTGAGCAAGCTGTTTCAACATCTCTAGCAACCCACACTGATTGTGAAGTTGAATATCGAGTGATCTACCCAGATGGTAGTATTCACTGGTTGGTTGGCAGAGGTCGAGGCATTTATAACGAAGCTGGACAGCCTGTGCAAATGTTGGGTGTGATTCTTGATATTAGCGATCGCAAACGCGCCGAAGAAGCCTCTATCCTAGAAGAACGCAACCGCATGGCGCGAGAAATTCACGATACGCTGGCACAGTCCTTCACGGGCATTATTATTCACGCTAGATCTGCTGCTAACAAGATAACGGTAAACCCCCAAAAAGCTCAGGCTTACCTAGCTCAAGTACAAAATTTAGCCCGAACTGGACTCGCAGAGGCACGCCGCTCTGTAGAGGCGCTGCGCCGTCCATACTTATTAGAAAATAACGATCTGCTCAGCGCTTTCAAGCAACTAACAAGCCAGCTAGAATCATCCACTGGTACGACAATCGTGTGTGAAGCCATCGGTATTCCCTATCCACTACCCTCTGAGGTGGAGAATAATCTGCTCAGAATTGGACAGGAAGCCTTGACTAATGCACTAAAGTACGCCAAAGCAACCGAAATTCGCGTTGAACTGATATATCAGTCCACGCAGTGCAGATTACGAATTAAGGACGATGGACAGGGATTTCCCATTGATCGTTCTTCTAGCCACAATGGCTTTGGTTTATTAGGGATGTCAGAACGTGCAGATCGCATTGGGGCACAACTCCAGATCCAGAGTACCCCTGGACAAGGAACAGAAATCGCGGTATCCGTAAATCAGCAGGAAAAACCATCATGAGTCAACCTAATGCCATTCGTGTTCTGGTTGTAGACGATCACCCGGTTGTGCGTCAGGGCTTGGTCGCGATGCTGGAAGAAGCACCAGATATCCTTGTTGTTGGACAAGCTGGAAATGGTCAGGAGGCACTCGCTGTCTTTCGCCAAGAACAGCCAGATGCAACTTTGATGGACTTGCGAATGCCCCAGATGGATGGAGTCGCTGCGATTACTGCCATCTGCACCGAGTTTCCTGCTGCTCGGATTATCGTATTGACGACTTACGAGGGCGATGAAGACATTTATCAGGGGTTACGAGCAGGAGCCAAAGGATATTTACTCAAAGATGCTGAGCCAGAAGAATTGCTGTCTGCGATTCGTGCAGTTCAAAAAGGACAGAAGCACATTCCACCCCGCGTCGGTGCCAAACTCTTGGAGCGCATGACGAGTCCAGAATTGAGCGATCGCGAATTAGAGGTACTTCAACTAATTACAACAGGCAAGAGTACCCAAGCCATTAGCAAGGCTCTACATATTACTGAACGCACGGTCAACTTTCATATCAATCATATTTTAAGTAAGCTGGGCGTGGAAGATCGCACTCAAGCCGTGATCGTTGCATTAAGGCGGGGCATTGTTAGCTTATAGGGTCATACCTGTCAAATTTGTCAGGTTATCATCTGCATAACTTGTCAGCTTATCTTCTGAGGCTTTTCTCAGCGACAAAATCGGCTTAACTCTCTAAATTGAGAGTATGCAACAGATAACACAGAGGTATTGATTTACCGAATTTTGAAAGATGTTTTATAGCAATCATCTGTCTCTACCTGCTGCACTTTTTTCCTAAGAGGTGCCAATGAGTCTCGGTGATTATAATCGGTTGCTTGTGCCAATTTCTGAACAAGATCATATTCAGGGATTGGTGAGCGCTTCAGTGGCACTCGTTGAGTATGGTGACTATCAATGTCCCATTTGTGGCGAAGCTCACCAATTAATTAAGGCGCTCCAGCAACAGGTTAACGACTTGTGCTTTGTATTTCGCCACTTTCCACAGTCGCAAATACATCCTTATGCCCAACGCGCAGCCGAAGCGGCCGCTTCGGCCGCCACCCAAGGTCAGTTTTGGCAGATGCACGACATTTTGTTCACCCATCAACAAGAGTTAGGAAACGATCGTCTTGTGGAGTATGCCAATAATTTAAGGCTCGATATTCCCCAATTTCTGCAAGATATATCCAGCAAAGTACATATCGATCGCATCAATCAAGATATCGAAAGTGGATTGCACAGTGGAGTAAAGGTTGCCCCAGCACTCTTTATTAATGGAATTCGATATACCAGCCTCTGGAATATTGAGCAATTGATAGCAGCCATTGTCACTGTAAGTAATTAATAGCTACCAACCGTTCGCCAGGACAAATTAGCAGAAATATTTCTTCCCTGTTCCCTTCCCTCACCTGGATGTTCCGATTTAGACCAATAGCCTAATCAATAGACTTTTTGCTCTTATTCGGGAACTCTTAACAGGAAAACAAGGTAATAGAACCAAAGATTTACAAGAGGTCTAATATTTATGAATCGCCTTCAATCTAGTGATACTGAGCCTTGTGCAAAGAAAATTTCTACTATTTGGGATGTCCTCTGTGCGATCGCTCTGAGTTCGCCTTCGGCGTTCGCCTCTGTGTTCCAACTAGAGAGGGAATCGCTTCCCGCTGATTGTCCTTCTTTAACCTTATTTAATTTGGAGGACTAATCCATGATTAAGCTCTACGGTCACGAACTGTCTGGCAACAGCTACAAAGCAAAATTAATGCTCTCATTGCTGGGCTTAAACTACGAATGGATTAAAGTCGATTTGTCAGCAGGGGCGCACAAACAGCCGGAATTTCTAGCTCTAAATCCCTTTGGCCAGGTTCCAGTATTAGTCGATGGAAATACTGTTCTACCGGATGCTCAAGCGATTCTTGTTTACCTGGCTCGGCAATATGATGGTGAATCTTGGTTGCCCTCAGAGGCAGAACCCATGAGTTGCGTGATTCGATGGCTATCGACAGCAGCAGGAGAAATTCGGCAAGGCCCAGAAGCAGCACGTTTGTACTACCTGTTCAAAGCGACCAGCATCAACCTAGAACAGGCAAATCAGAAAGCAGAGTTCATCTTGACTCAACTGAACGATCGTTTAGCCGATCGCCAATGGCTGGAGTTAGAGCGTCCGACAATCGCCGATGTGGCAGTCTTCCCTTATGTTGCTCTCGCCCCCGATGGCAAAATTTCCCTAGACAATTACCCCAATGTGCTGGCTTGGATCGATCGCGTCAAACATCTTCCTGGTTTTGTCGGCATGATTGGCATTGCAGAGCCTGTTGTAGCTTAAGAGGGTATTATGCCACGTAAATTTGGAGAAATTGCTTTTACACCTGAAGTGCAAGCCGCACAAGAACAGCGGGGTTCGCGGCAGAGCTATGAACGCTACATTGCAAAGGGTCCTGCCAATGATTCGATTACTCCCAAACTTGAGGAATTCATCGCGCAACTCGATGGGTTTTACTTGGGAACCGTCAGTTCTAATGGCTATCCCTATATCCAGTTTCGGGGCGGTCCTTCTGGTTTCCTGAAGGTACTCGATGAGAAAACCCTCGGCTTTGCAGACTTTTATGGGAATGTGCAGTACATCTCGGTGGGCAATCTATCTGGCAATGACAAAGCGTTTTTGTTCCTGATGAATTATCGGCATCGCAGACGCATCAAGATTTGGGGAAGAGCCGAATATGTTGAAGGGGATTCGGCATTAATTGAACGACTACGAGTTCCAGATTATCCTGCCACAATTGAACGCGCTATCCTCTTCTACGTTGAAGCCACCAGCGAGAATTGTCCTCAGCATATTCCCATCCGCTATTCAGAAACAGAAGTTGCAGCGATGATGGCTCCTCTGCAAGCTCGGATTACTGAATTAGAACAGCAGTTGAGCGATCGGTAGGACGTACCCTTAACCCTTAGTACATCACACTTCTTCAACTCCTGCCGATTACACAAGTTATTAATTAATAGGAACAACCTAGTGCAAGAAAGCCGAATATAAAAGCCAGGGAGCAGAAGAAAAAAAGTTTTTAAAGTCAGACTTTTGGGTCTTTTAAAGAGTATGTTATTTCTGCCATCTTGCATTAGCTATTTCACTTTAGTAAAGAAGAAAATTAACAATGATCGCGTTATCTGGAAAAGTCGCACTCGTTACAGGTGAAACATCGGAGATTGGTAAAGCCAGTGTGATGTCTCCGACAGCCGCTTCGCCTCTACGCATTAGCTCAAGCTGGAGCAATCGTTATTGCAAGTCGTCGGCAAATCATCGTGATGGTAGATATACCGCGCAATAACAAAATTAAAGCTAATACAGACAACAAATAAGGAGGATTTTCATGACTCACTATGACTATATTGTGATTGGTGCCGGTTCGGCAGGCTGCGTGGTCGCTAACCGTCTGACACAAGACAGTGACACAACCGTGTTACTGCTCGAAGCGGGTAACCCAGATACGAAACCAGAGATTCAAATTCCTGCCCAATGCCTCAGTCTACAAGGCTCCTCTGTGGACTGGAGCTATTTCTCTGAGCCCGAACCCTACCTGAATAACCGCAAAATCTTTTGTCCTCGTGGCAAAGTCCTGGGGGGCAGCAGCTCGATTAATATCATGATTTATCTGCGGGGCAATCCTCACGATTATGACCACTGGCAGTCATTGGGGAATCCCGGTTGGAGTTACCAAGATGTTTTGCCCTACTTCAAGAAATCGGAACACTCCTCACGAGGCGCATCCGAATTTCACGGGGTCGATGGAGAGTTGAGTGTCACCGATCTTATTGCGCCTGCTGTGGTATCCCAACGTTTTGTAGACGCAGCAGTGGCACTAGGATATGACCACAATCCCGATCCGAATGGAATGCAGCAGGAAGGAGCAGGACTCTATCAGTTGACGATCAAGGATGGTAAGCGGCATAGTACCGCTGCTGCCTTCCTTGTGCCCATTCTCCAGCGTCCCAATTTAACTGTAACGACAGGAGCGTTGGTGACTCGCTTGTTGTTTGAGGGTACCCGCACCGTTGGGGTGGAATACCTGCATGAGGGTACACTGCACCAAGTCAGGGTCAACTCCGAAGTGATTTTAAGTGCAGGCGCGTTCGATTCGCCTAAGCTGCTGCTGCTTTCCGGCATTGGGGATGCAGAACACCTGCAAGCGCTGGGAATTCCGGTAGTGGCTGATTTGCCTGGAGTTGGTCAGAACCTCCAAGACCACCCTGTCGTACCAGTGGCACACGAGGCAACTCAGGATTTACACACGGCAAGCACCAGTAGTATCGGTGAAGCTGGCATGTTTTTGCATACTGAGGGGAATCTGGATGCTGCGCCAGATTTACAGTTTCTCTTCGGTCCGGCTGTGTTGGCACCGCCTGGTTATGCCCACTCTGGTTTAGGATTCACAAGTTTCGTCTGTTTGACTCATCCCCAAAACATTGGCAGTGTCAGTTTGCGATCGCCTGACCCCAAAGACACACCGATGATTCAAATGAACTATCTCCAAAGTGAAGCTGATGTGCAAAAGCTCGTTGTCGGGATTAAATTACTCCGTAACTTGTTCGGTGCAAGTGCTTTGGATGAGTTTCGCGGTAAGGAAATCGCTCCGGGTGCTGATAAGCAGAGTGATGCAGCACTCGTTGCTTACGTCCGGGAAACTTGCAGTACAGTGTGGCATCCGGTGGGCACTTGCAAAATGGGCACTGACCCAATGGCGGTGGTAGATCCTGAACTACGAGTACATGAAATTGAGGGGTTGCGTGTCGTGGATGCCTCGATCATGCCAAGGATTACCACAGGCAATACGAACGCACCGACCATCATGATTGGTGAAAAAGCAGCCGATTTAATTAAAACAAGTTCCACTCGACAAACTCTTCTCGCCAACTACAACGTACAAAAGCCAGCTCCTTCGTCTGTCTAGGAATCAGCGATGGTCTCTGACCGATCACAGGTCATCACGCCTGCTCTGGAGTTTATCTGCCGATATTAAAGAGCGCAAATAAAACACTCGACATCTCTAAAGGAGCATACAATGGCACAGATTATGACACCATTCGGACGCCATTCCACCGCTGCTGAGGTAGCAGAGGGAATCGCTCTCTCTGACAAGCGGGCGATCGTCACCGGAGCCGCATCGGGCATTGGCGTAGAGACGGCGCGGGCACTGGCTCACACTGGGGCTGAGGTGACGCTGGCTGTGCGTAACACCGACGTTGGAGCGCAGACGGCGGCTAACATTACCGCTACCACAGGGAACCAGAACATTCACGTTGCCCAGCTTGACCTGGCTAACCGAACCTCGATCGCCTCGTTCGTCGCTGCGTGGGACGGTCCACTGCACATACTCGTCAACAACGCGGGTGTGATGGCATTGCCCGAACAGCACACGCCCGAAGACTGGGAGATGCAGTTTGCCACCAACTATCTCGGACACTTCGCCCTGGCACTCGGACTCCACAATGCACTGGCTGCGGATGGTGCTGCACGTATTGTATCTGTCAGTTCCAGTGGACACCTGATGTCGCCGATTGTATTCGATGATATCCACTTCGCATTCCGTCCTTATGATCCGTGGCTGGCATATGGGCAGTCCAAGACGGCAAACATCCTCTTTGCCGTTGGTGCCACCACACGCTGGTTTACGGATGGCATCACCGCCAACGCTCTAATGCCCGGAGCGATCGCCACTAACCTACAGCGTTACACGGACGGTATTAAGACTCCACCAGAACGGCAGAAGACACCGGAGCAGGGTGCTGCCACCTCAATTCTGCTGGCGACTTCCCCACTGCTGGAGAGCATCGGCGGGCGCTACTTTGAGGACTGCAACGAAGCTACCATCGTCGCAAACGGCAACGGCTACATGAGCGGTGTCGCCCCGTATGCCCTCGATCCCAACAACGCTGAGCGCCTCTGGGAGGAATCGTTACGCGTGCTAGCCTGACCAGTGTTTTTGAACAGGAGAATCCCGATCATGATCATGAAGCCACTTCCTCTAGCAGGAGTCGTTGCACAAGTGACCGATCACAATGCGAAGCTCGACATCGCCCGTCGTTTTCACGCTGCACTCGCCGCAGGCGATTGGAGTGCGATACCTGCCCTCCTCACTGACGACGCACACTGGACACTACCAGGTGAAAACACGATCTCAGGCACGGCGAATGGAGCCGACGCAGTAGTTGATCGTGCCCGCAAAGTTGCGAGCTATGGGCTGAACTTCGAGCTACTGCATATTCTCGTCAGCCGAGACAACGTGGCTTTGTCTTTGCACAATACCGCTCAGCAAGGTGATCGGGTGTTCGACGAGTATCTGGCTACGGTATGTCGGCTTAAGGATAGCAAGATTGCCGCGATCGAGACTTTCCTCTCTGACGTTGACGGCATGAATGCCTTCTTTATCTGAGTCGGAAACTTGAGAGCTTATCACACAAATCATTCATCAATAGGAGCAATCTCATGACACAATCTCTCTGGTTTTTTGGCTCTCGCCATCCTTGCCGATCACACCACGACCGGATGTCAGTACAGCAGCAAAGCGCAGATCCAGACCTTCCTCTGTGATATTGACGGCATGAACGCCTTATTTATCTGAGCCAATGTTCGCCCAAAATCAATGGTACATCTTGCGATGCCGTAGGAACGCTTGGCGAACGAGCGGTGATCTAGACTGCCCTAATCGAATGCTGTGCAAAACTTTGGAGCTGAAGATGAAACTCATCTCTGCCAACGTAGGACTTCCGCGTGAAGTGAGCTGGAAAGGGAAAACAGTTACAACTGGAATTTTCAAAGAGCCAGTCAGCAAACGGGTTATGGTGCGATCGCTTAATTTAGACGGTGATGGACAGGCTGATCTAACCCGTTCATGGCGGATTAGACAAAGCAATCTATGTGTATCTGTTCGAGCATTACGATTACTGGCAAGGTGAATTGCCGGAGACAGAGTTGACACCAGGTATCTTTGGCGAAAATTTCACGATCGCTGGACTAAGAGAAGAGGAAGTGAACATTGGCGATCGCTTTCGTATTGGCGATGTTCATCTAATGGTGACACAACCTCGCCTACCCTGCTACAAACTGGGGATTCGGTTTGGGCGATCGGATATGGTGAAACGATTTCTCGCGAGTCATCGAACCGGATTTTACTTCCGTGTTTTGCAAGAGGGCGAAGTCGGAGCCGGAGACACATTAGAGTTGGTGAGCCGGGATGACAACAATATCACTGTTGCCGATATCACTCAACTTTATGTTGGCAAAGAGGATAATCCAGAGTTACTTCACCGCGCTGCTCAACTTGAAGCCCTACCCAAAACTTGGCGCGACTATTTCCAGCGATAGCGTTTTTCATCTCAATCACTCACGCGCTCAAGATTGCAACAGAACAATACATCATCACTGACAAGCGTCAGACCACAATTTCACCTCTACCAATAAACTCACAAGGAGTAAAGTCATGACCACATTTCGCACGGTTTTGATCGATGGTTTAGATATCTTTTATCGAGAAGCTGGCTCTCGTGATAACCCGACAATTCTGCTGTTGCACGGCTTTCCGACCTCATCTCATATGTTTCGCAACTTAATTCCTGCCTTAGCCGATCGCTTCCATTTGGTTGCACCGGATTATCCTGGCTACGGTAACAGTTCAATGCCAACTGTGGATGAGTTTGACTATACGTTTGATCACCTAGCTGAAATTGTGGAGAAATTCATTACCGCGATCGACCTCAAGAAGTACAGCCTCTACGTGATGGATTATGGTGCTCCCGTTGGCTATCGGATTGCAGCTAAAAATCCGGAGCGAGTGGAAGCGTTGATTGTGCAAAATGGGAATGCTTACGAGGAAGGTCTGCGCGAATTTTGGGACCCGATCAAGGCATACTGGCAAGAACGCTCTCCTGAGAATGCTGATAAGCTCAAATACCTTGTCACCCTGGCAGCAACAAAGTGGCAATATACCAACGGTGTTCGCAATCTTGAAGCGATCAGCCCTGATACCTGGAATATGGATCAACTCTTCCTCGATCGCCCCGGAAATGCTGAGATTCAACTGGCGCTGTTGTATAGCTATGGCACGAATCCACCATTATATCCGCAATGGCAGGAGTATTTCCGCAAATATCAGCCACCGACCTTGATTGTTTGGGGTAAGAATGACTACATCTTCCCTGCCGACGGTGCTTATCCCTATCAGCGCGACCTGAAAGACGTTGAGTTGCATCTACTCGATACGGGACATTTCGCGCTAGAGGAAGAGGGAGAGGCGATCGCAAATTACATCGGTCAATTTCTCGCGTCACGGCTGGAGCTTGTTCCTGCCTAATCAGCGCAAGGCATGGTCGCTGACTTGCCATTAAGTCAGCGCCATATTTGAATCAGAAGCTTGAGCATTAATCACACAAATTACTTACCCGAAATTGGCGACGAAATCCTGGGTGTACCTGGAGGTTTCCCTTAAAGGGTGTTATCAACTTCGATAGAACCTAGTCCAGAAGCGAAATTCAGCGCTGGTTGCGATTTTCGAGCCATGGTTGGAACTGGCTCACAGAGCCAAATATTTTCAGCGTTCATCACACCCTCTATGCCGCTTGAAAACTGATCTATCACTTCAAAGGAAAACTCAAAACTATGAATTCACAAGCAGCTCAAACCACCACTAATGCTGACGAGTCGGTAATCCGTGCTTTCCATCGCCAGATGATTGATGCTTGGAATCGAGGTAGCGGCGAAGGCTTCGCTGCCCCGTTCAGCGAAACTGCCGATTTCATCACGTTCGAGGGCACGCATCTCAAGGGTCAAAAAGAAATCGCTGCATTTCATCAGCAAGCGTTCGACACGGTTCTCAAAGGAACACGCCTGGAGGCTGAGGTGAATTTTGTCCGCTTCGTGAACTCGCAACTCGCGCTCATGCTCTTAGTTATCAGGGTAATACTGCCCGGACAAACCGAAACTTCACCGTCACGGGATTCGCTGCCGCTATACGTCGTAACGAAAGGCGACGAAGGTTGGCAGATCGAAGGGTTGCTCAATACCCGGAAGTTAACGCTAGAACGTCAATTCTTCTTAGACGACTTTGACTCACTGAGCGCAGAGGCTCAACGTCAAGTGACCGACCTCGTTTCAGGTCTCAAGCAGCGTCATCAAGCAGCTCAATCAAATTGAGTTTCATTTACTCGATACAGGACATTTTGCGCTAGAGGAAGAGGCGATCGCGACCTACATCAGTCAATTTCTCGCGTCACGGCTGCAACCCACTCCTGCCTAATTAACACAAGGCTTGGTCGCTGAAGAAATGTTTATTCGCTCTGATTACGGAATGAACAAAGAGACAACTCATGACACAACTTCAAGATACTGTTCAAGACAATTCAAGTGGAGAACCAACAATGCTTTCACAAGTGCAGCAACATAGCTATGAGCAGGCAGTGGAGAAACTTAGTTCAAACTTGCGGGGTGATGTGATCCTGCCAGGAGACGCTGCTTACGAGGCAGAACGAAAAGTCTGGAACGGTCTCTATGATCACTATCCCGCTGCGATCGTGCGCTGTGTCGATGCCGAAGATGTCAGAATGGCTGTCAAATTTGCGCGAGAGCTGGGGATGACGCTCTCGGTGCGGAGCGGGGGACACAGTTTATCCGGCTATAGCAGCAACGATGGTGGACTGGTGATCGACCTTGCCAATCTGAAGACGATTACGATCGATCCAGTCCGTCGCACGGCCCGTCTAGAGCCTGGACTCACCTGGGGTGAGGTTGCCAATACGCTTCAGCCGTTTGGTCTGGCAATAACGGCGGGCGATACTTCCAATGTGGGGGTAGGTGGTTTACTCGTGGGTGGTGGCATCGGTTGGATGGTACGCGCCTACGGTCTCACGATTGACCACCTGCGATCGGTGGAAGTGGTGACGGCGGATGGACAGATGCTGCGTGCCAGTGCTGAGGAAAATCCCGAACTGTTTTGGGGACTGCGCGGTGGCGGTGGCAACTTCGGCATCGCCACCGCGTTTGAGGTGAATCTGCACCCAGGCGGAATGATTCTGGGCGGTATCGTCTTCTACGAAGCAACGGAAGCGGAGCGCATCCTGCAAGAGTATGTTCGTCTAGCAACCGCCGCCCCAGATGAACTCTCGACCCAGGCGCTGTTTTTACTTGCCCCACCTGCTCCTTTCATTCCACCTGAGAAGCAGGGAAAACCGATCGTGGGTATCTTCGTCTGCTACACGGGCGACCTTAGTGAGGGTGAGCGGGTTTTGGCTCCCCTACGTCAGATTGCCACCCCGCTTGCTGACTTGATTACACCGATGCCCTATCCGAACATTTTTTCGTTCACTGAGATCGGGACGTTACCTGGTATGAAGCATAATGGGCGATCGCTATTGTTTGAGACATTCTCTGAGGAAATATTGCATACGTTGGTCGAAGCCTCTCAGTCCGTCATGTCGCCTGAAATGACCATCGTTCTGCGTGTTCTCGGTGGAGCGATGAGTCGAGTCGCACCAGAGGCAACTGCCTTTGCTCACCGCGACAAACAGGGCATGGTGTTGATCGCCCATTCCGAACCTGTATCGGTTGATGCTACCAGTCTTGATGCCCAAATGCTGCACGTTTTTCAGGCGCTCTTGCCCTATTCCAACAGTGCCTATGTGAACTTCCTGGCGGACGAAGGAGAACGGGGTGTTCATGAAGCTTACCCACCTGCTACCTACGATCGACTGGTTGCGCTCAAGAATCAGTATGACCCGACCGATCTGTTCGGGCTGAATCAGAACATCAAACCAACTGTCCCATCGGCGCTTGCTGGCTACTAAGTTCATAAGCAGGCAGATGCAGAAACTTAGATTCAGAAAAATAGCGTACTGAAGAAATGTTTATTCGCTCTGGTTCAAGTTAACATCTTGCTTGCTTAATTTTCTATTTCAAGAACAACAAACTCAAGTTCCGCAAATCTCGCATTGTGGAGAAACATTGTGACAAGCCAAAATGTAACTATTCCGGCCTTTTCAGGAGGCAGTTTTAGCGCCTATTTAGCAGTACCCAGTACTCAGCCTAGTGCGGGGATTGTGTTGATTCAAGAAATTCTTGGGGTCAATCAAAATATGCGCCAGACGGCTGATGATTATGCCAAAGAAGGCTATTTAGTGCTCGTGCCAGATTTGTATTGGCGGTTAGAACCGGGTGTGCAGCTTGATTCTGAAATTAAGGAGCAGTTGGCTAAAGGCTTTGAGCTACTCCAAGCGTTTGATGTGGATAGCGGCGTAGAAGACCTAAAGGCAAGTCTGGCTTTTCTGCGGCAGCATCCCAGCAGCACAGGCAAGGTCGGCAGTGTAGGCTTTTGTTTGGGCGGGAAACTGGCATATTTCATGGCAACACGCACTGATGCAGATGCCAACGTCAGTTACTACGGTGTTGACATTGACAATAATTTAGCAGAGGCGGCAAAGATTCAGAAACCGCTGATATTGCATATGAGTGGAAAGGACGAGTATGTGTCACCAGGCGCTCAAGCAACCATTCAGCAAGGACTGAAAGATAACCCCCTGGTAACAATCTATCGCTATGAAGGAATGAATCACGGTTTTAGTCGCGTGGGTAGTTCCGCTTATCGCCAAGAAGCCGCAGAATTAGCAGGCGATCGCACGTTGGCGTTTTTGAAACAACACTTAGGCAGTGGTGTCATACAAGGAGCAACCGCATGACCAGATACCGAACAGTCTCGATTGAAGGTTTAGATATTTTCTATCGTGAAGCGGGTTCCCGTGATAATCCAACAATTTTACTGCTGCACGGCTACCCAACGTCATCTCATATGTTCCGCAATTTAATTCCTGCGCTTGCCGATCAATTCCATTTGGTTGCACCTGACTATCCTGGTTTTGGGTATAGTTCAATGCCTGCGGTAGATGAATTTGATTACACCTTCGATGGTCTCACCGAAGTAATAGCAGGGTTTATCGATGCGATCGGCTTGAAACGCTACAGTCTTTACTTGATGGACTATGGCGCTCCTATTGGCTATCGCCTTGCAACGCAGAATCCAGAGCGGGTAGAGACGCTGATTGTGCAAAATGGCAATGCCTACGAGGAGGGGTTAGGTGATTTCTGGAAGCCAATGAGAGCCTATTGGCAGAGTAAGACACCTGGAAATGCCGAGCAAGTGCGCCAGACTATGACACCGGAGGGTACGAAACGGTATTACACCACCGGAGTCAAGAATCTAGAAAACCTCAGTCCCGATACTTGGACTCTGGATCAAGCCCTCCTTGATCGCCCTGGCAACCTAGCTATTCAACTGGCATTGAAATATAGCTACCAATCCAATGTGTTGCTGTATCCGCAATGGCAAGCCTACTTTCGTGAGTATCAACCACCGACGTTGGTGGTGTGGGGCAAAAATGACCGGGGCTTTTTAGTAGAGGGAGCCTATGCCTACAAACGTGACTTGCAGAACCTTGAGTTTCATTTGCTGGATACTGGACACTTTGCCCTAGAAGAGGACGGAGATGCGATCGCAGATCATATTCGCTACTTTCTGACCACCCACGTTAGCGTCCCGGACTAGCCGACTTGCAAGAGCCTATTGCCCTCTGGCGCAATCGCTACGAGCCACCAGAAGACCTGCGTGACGACAATTTGGGGATGCACCCTTACCTCGGTAGCGCCCACGAATACCAAGAAAAAGTACCTGGCACTGCCCCTTATCTGAAAGACATTCACGTATTTAATCCTGCTGGTTTGGTCAGCTTCGGCTTGCCAGTTGGTGACATCCATAGCATCCGCCGCGACGTACCTGCAATAGTATGGCGCATCAGTCACGACTTGTTCTTTAAGGACTGGGCGCATCATGAGGCACGTATCACAGGCGATATCACCCCCGATTTTGAAAACTCACTCTATGCTGCTGCGGTGTGGAAACAACCGATCAAGGCAGCGACCCCCTAGGTCGGCAACCTTTTCATCAGTAACAAATAGTTCCGACTGAGAAACGATGTCGGTAGAAAGTGATTGCCATTCCACAATCACTGCTCTTCAAGTATCACTGTTAAATCAATTCACTTAACACTGTCATTTCAACAAATTGTTTACTACTTATCAAAGGAGAATGTCATGGTTGCTCAAGTAAATTCACAAGCAGCAAAAATTTTGGAAGTTGCAGATGATCCGCGCCTTTCCAGAGAAGTGAAGGCATTTTTAAAAGAGCTGAATTCTGGTGGTGTAGGGTTAGAGACATTGACTCCGCTCGAAGCGCGTCAAGTACTCGTGGAAGCTCAGGCTTCCGTTCCAGTCGATCTTTCCGGCATTGAAGAGTCTGAGAAGACGATTACTGCTGATGGTTACACGATTACGCTCAATATCGTGCGACCTGAAGGGGTCAAAGGCACATTGCCTGTTTTCATTTTTATTCATGGTGGTGGATGGGTCTTGGGTGATTATCCAACCCACAAGCGCATGGTTCGTGATCTCGTTGTACTTTCCGGGTTTGTGGGCGTCTTTGTCAACTACACGCGCACACCAGATGCTCAGTATCCACAAGCAATTAATGAGATCTATGCCGCGACAAAATGGGTTTCCGAACACGGTGAAGAGATTGGCGTTGATAGCAAAAACCTGGCAGTTGTCGGAAACAGTGTCGGTGGCAACATGACGGCTGTCACCACATTGAAGGCAAAGGAGAAAGGAGGACCGCACATCAAGCTACAAATCATGATGTGGCCGATTGTCGATGCTGATTTTGAAACGAATTCTTATCACCAATTTGGCGACAAACGTTTCTTGACTACACCAACAATGAAGTGGATGTATGACATGTACATCCCTGATCCAGAAAAGCGCAAAGATATATATGCCTCTCCCCTACAGGCAACGGTTGAGCAACTGAAAGGCTTACCTCCAGCATTAATTCAGGTGGCAGAGAGTGATATTTTGCATGACGAGGGTATAGCCTATGGACGCAAGCTTGATGAAGCTGGAGTAGACGTGACGCTCGTGCAGTACGAGGGCATGATTCATGACTTCGGATTGCTCAATGGTTTAGCCGAGGTTCCGGCAGTCCGTTCTCTGTTTGTCCAGGCTGCTGCTGAACTGAAGAAACATTTGCAATAGAGAGCAATCGTTTCTTTGACTGCTATTTATCAGTAATTCTCGTTCTTATTAGGTTTTGGTCATCATAGGCGTGAGACTGCTCTGACTAATCCAATCTTCCTTGGATAAGTCAGAGACAGTCAACCTTTCCCATCACGACTGTAATTCATCTTTGCCTGATTTGTGCAAATAAAAAATCGCAATCAAAAAAACGTTAACGCCTTTTCCGAAGCGACAATCTTGCAATTTTTCTCTTTCTCCAACGAAAGAAATTTAAAGGAAATTACAACATGAATATGCTCATCTTCAGGAACAGCATTCGCCTGCTTCTGATTGTCATTCTCTTTTTAGGAACCATTACAATCACTTCTCTCGGAGCCATCATGAATAGTGCCAGTACACAGGCCAATAAGCCTACGATCGTCTCTACAATGGACAGTTATACCCCAAGCGCCAAGGACATCATCGTCTCATCTCCGCTGATCGCGATCAAAAATGAAGCACCACCCAAGCTGATTGTCGATCCACCGCTTTCCGAGCCGCTTTCCCTGGGACGTGTCTTCATCCAGTATCGGACGGAGAACCTGCGCGTGTTGCCAGTGTTCGGCGAAGGTGCCCTAGATGTATCGCCTCGTATAGGACATATCCACATTACTGTTGACGACGCACCGTGGCACTTTGTTGACACCACTGGCGAAACGTTGATCCTAGTCGGACTGGAACCTGGTCCACACAAGGTGCTGATCGAACTAGCCGACCGTACACACAAAGTCATCACCAGCGAAACAGTGACGTTCACAATGCCCGATCTTAAGCGATGATTCAGGTCTGTGAAATGATGCGATTGACACTTCACTGCGCTTCGTTATCGCAACCCACATCCGTCAATTTCTCACATCACGGTTGCAGCCTATCCAACGAAATAAATTCAAAGGAAATCACAACATGAATATGCTCACCTTCAGGAACGGCATTCGCCTGCTTCTAATTGTCATTCTCTTTTTAGGAACCATTACAATCACTTCTCTCGGAGCCATCATGAATAGTGCCAGTGCACAAGCCAATAAGCCTACGATTGTCCTTGTCCACGGCGCGTTCGCCGAGTCTTCCAGTTGGAATGGGGTATTGACCAAACTGATCACAAAAGGTTACCCAACGGTTGCTGTGGCTAATCCCCTACGTGGCGTTAAGAGCGATGCAGACTATGTTGCTAGCATCCTTAAAGACATTAACGGTCCTATCGTGCTGGTTGGGCATTCCTACGGAGGTTCGGTAACTACCAATGCAGTCAATGGGAACAAGAATGTGAAAGCACTGGTCTACGTTGCTGGCTTTGCTCCTGAGGAAGGCGAGACTGCTGCCGAACTCTCAGGACGTTATCCGGGCAGCACGCTCGCGCCGACCCTCGCGCCGCCGGTAGTCCTGCCCGATGGTGGCAAAGACCTGTATATTCAGCAGAGCAAATTCCACGCCCAATTTGCTGCAGATGTGCCCGCTAACGACGCGCAACTGATGGCTAGTACCCAGCGTCCGATTATGGAAGCCGCGTTAAATGAAGCCTCCGGTGTGCCTGCATGGAAATCTATCCCGTCCTGGTTCATTTATGGCGATCGCGACTTGAACATTCCGGCAGCGGTGCAGTCTTTCATGGCGAACCGCGCCAGCTCCAAGAAGACGATCATAGTAAATGGCGCTTCACATGTAGTAATGGTTTCCCATCCAGACGCCGTTGCCGAGATCGTCGAACACGCTGCAACCGCGCAATAGAGAAGTGTGAACGCATCGCGGATACATCGGAATCGCTGTGCTCTGCTAGTGGCAGGGGGAAGCAAAGACATGGGCAAAGGCTGAGTACAGAACAAAACTTGCAAATACTGACAAGGAAAGGGGTTCATGAGAATTACCACATTCCCCTCTTTCGATTGAGCGTGCAGTAATTAATGTCGAAGATCCGAGGGGGTATGTTCTCGTGTTGCCGCAATCGGTTTCGACCGACTCTTTCACCTCGCAACAAGCAGCAAAATACTTTGGCTCGGCAGGCGGCAGCATTATCAACATTAGTTCGAGCGCCAGTACCACTAAGCTCGCGACCGCCTCGGTCTATAGCACCACTAAAGCCGCTGTTGATGCCGTAACCAAGTCGCTAGCTAAAGAGCTGGGTTCACGCAAGATCCGTGTCAGCTCTATCTATCAATCTTGGGATGGTGGAAACGAAGGGTATACAGGCAGCGGGAGTTATTGGTAGGACTTACGCATTCATTCCAGGTATGGGGGCAACTACGGGAGTTGGCCCATACAAAACACTATATATTGAGGCTGTGCGTAAGCCCTGATTGGGAGCGATTACCAAAAACAGATTGAAGCGCAAACCCCACTGGGTCGCATCGGACAGCCACAGGACATTGCACCTGCCCCTGTCTTCTTCGCATCCTCCGATTCAGCCTGGATCAATCGGGAAACGCTGCACATCGCGGGTGGTATCTAACGAGGAGAACCGTGAATATCACTACGACGTAGGAAGGCTAAGTTGAAAGCTGTAACAGAATTATTCGGCTCTCCTGAGTTTATGGTGTAAAATAGCTCAACCAATACAGTTAGAGTAATGAGCTTTCATTTAGACTATTTAT
>NZ_JAUBPR010000105.1:0-23459 GCF_036700845.1 Microcoleus sp. S13_C5 | reverse complement strand
TTCCGGCACTGTCTTCTCCATGTGCCTCACCTTATCAGATTTTTTTGGTTTTTGCTACCCCCGTGAACTTCTACGAAAATTTCAACAAATCTTCGTATTGAAAATATTTACTTTGAACAAAAAGTTGAAGAACTAGAAGGTCATAAAAAAGTTCTTATTCAAGAATTGGGTGGTTCTCTCAGTAGTCAAGATATAGAGTTTATAACGTGGGAATTTTTAATCGAGAAAGTTCAAGAGGTTACTAGACAGCTTAATGAAGTCATAGCCCTAAATCAATCTCTCATTAAAACAAATACGGATTTACAGCAAGAAATAGACGTTCTGAGAAGAGACTTAAATCAAGTTAAAGATAATAATACTAGATTAACACAAGATAATCTACAACTCCGAGCTAGCCAAAACTCTTTAGAGTCAGAAATAAGACGAGAACTAGACCGAATTCAACCTTTAGAGATAGATAATAACCAGCTAGAGCAAGAAAAAACCCAATTAGAAAGAAAGCTTTATGAGTTAAATTCATTAAACTCCAATTCACGTCAATTAGAAACACAAGTTAAGCAACTAGAAGAGAATGCCAGAGAGCTAGAAAAAGCCAAAATAAGTTTAGAGCTACAGCTTAAGGACCAGAAAAGTAGAGCTGCACTTCTTCAGCAAGAAATTGAGAGTTTGAGAATTACAACTCCGGATGAGGAAATTAATCGGCTGCTTGCAAAAATAGCTCAACAAGAGGATATCATAAAAGAGCTACGAGAAGAAATTGAGAGTTTGATAATTATAAATCCGGATAATGATGGAATAAGTTTATTAGAAGATTATAATGATTTAAGTTTATTAGAAAATTATAATGATTTAGTTTATTTCGTTCAAACATCTTTAGGAACTTCAGGTATAGAGGAATTAGATGATTGGGGAAAAACAGAAGAGTTTTACATAGAACTTATCAGTAGACTTTGTTTTATCGATACGATACTCATAACTAAAATAAAATCCTTGGAATATAAATCCTATCCAGTTTATAAGGAATATATTGCTGCGAGTTTAGATATTAGCTTTAGCTATCCCGGTGATTTTTTGTTTTGGAGTAATGGCGAAATGTGGTGGGAACTAAGTTATTTCTTCAATAATAAGTTGTAATTAAGAGTTTATCAATCTAACCGATGAGTTCCAACGATCGCAAAACAAAACTAGAATACGGGGATTTTCAGACACCGCTGGCATTAGCAGAGATGGTGTGCCGAAAATTACTAGAACTTAATGTTAATCCTCGCACCATCATTGAGCCGACGTGCGGTATCGGTAATTTTATTCAAGCTGCTGCACGTTTATTTCCATCCGCAGACAAGATTATCGGGGTTGAAATAAATCAAAATTACTTAAAAGAAGTCAGACTAAATAAGCTATTCTTTGATGAAAGATACGATATTTGGCACGGAGATTTCTTTCAATTTGATTGGGCATCGTTAGTCGATGGGTGTAGCGAGCGGCTGCTTGTACTCGGCAACTTTCCTTGGGTGACCAACTCGCAACAAGGAACTATTGGTAGCGACAATTTACCTAAAAAAAACAACTTTCAACGTCACATCGGCTTAGATGCTCTCACAGGTAAGAGTAACTTCGATATCTCAGAATGGATGCTAATTCAGGCGGTGCAATGGCTGCAAACTCGCAATGCGGATCTGGCAATGCTTTGCAAAACTTCCACTGCTAGAAAGTTATTGAGTTACATTAATTCAAAAAAACTTAATCTCGCTAGCTGTGCAACTTACACAATAGATGCTAAAAAGTATTTTGGTGCAAATGTGGATGCCTGTTTGTTATACTGCAAGTTTGACTCAAGCTCACAAAACTACTTCTGCGATGTATTTAGCAGTTTACACAGTTCAGAATGCCACCGAATCGGATATAAAAAAAATCTCCTGATTAAGGATATAGACTCTTTCAATAAATTGAGTAATTTATATGCTGTCAATTCACGAACGAAATGGCGATCGGGCGTCAAACATGACTGCTCGAATGTGATGGAGTTTCGGAAAATTGATAATTTGTTTGTCAATGGATTTGGGGAAGCTGTCGAGCTTGAGGAAACTTATCTATTTCCGCTACTTAAAGGATCGGATGTCGCTCAAAATCGCATTAACGCCACAAACCGCTATATTTTAGTAACTCAAAAATTTATTGGCGAGTCAACCGAACCTATCAGCCAGATAGCTCCTAAAACCTGGCGCTATCTGGAGGATCGCGGACAATATCTAGACAATCGCAAAAGCAAGATTTATCAGCACAATCCTCGGTTTTCTATTTTTGGGGTTGGCGATTATAGCTTCAAATTTTGGAAAATTGCAATTTGCGGGCTTTATAAAAAATTGGATTTTAGGTTAATCGGTGAAATAGCTAATAAACCTGCGATTTTTGATGATACTGTTTACTTTCTCAGCTTTGACAGCGAGAGAGTTGCACGTAAAACTTTTGAGCTTTTGAATTCATCGCCAGCAATTAACTTTTATTCATCGATGGTATTTTGGGATGAAAAGCGCCCGATCAAATCCAGCATTTTAAATTGTCTTAATCTAACATTGCTGGCAGATTTGGAATATTTAACTGCAGATGCACGCAGATAAACGCGGATGAGTACACTTCAATCATTCCGCAAGGCTGCGATCGGATCTAAGCGAGCGGCATTCCGAGCCGGCAATACTCCAGCTAACAACCCGACGGTAAAAGATAGCCCAAAACCTGCTGCGATCGACCATACAGAAACCACAAACGGAAATTTGAACGCTGTCGAGGCCCCAAAGGCGATCGCAACTCCCAACCCAATACCCGCCGTTCCCCCCACCGTGGAAACTAAAATAGATTCCGCCATAAATTGAATGAGAATTGCTGCATTAGTAGCGCCTACCGCTTTGCGAATCCCGATTTCCTTAGTGCGTTCCACAACAGACACCAACATAATATTAGCAATACCGATGCCGCCAACCACCAAAGAAATTCCGGCGATCGCTCCGATCATGACCGTAAATAAACCTATCACATTGCTGAAAGTATTAACTATCTCAGCTTGATTGACAACTCGAAAATCATCCGGTTGTGGCGGATAAATATTGTGGCGCAAGCGCATGATATTTTCTACTTGAAATTGAGCATCCGCTAAATCAGCTTCACCCGCAGTTTCCAACCAAAAACCCGAGATCGCAATCCCCGCTAAAGAATTTCTACCCACAATCCGCGAAGACATATTTTTGAGGGGAATATACACTCGATCGTCCTGATCGGTTCCCCCTACAGACCCCTTGCTTTCCATCACTCCAATGACCTTGTAGCGGTTTCCCTGAATGCGAATATCGGAAGATAGCGCATTAGCTCCGGTTCCAAAAAGTTCGTCCCGCACCTTAGAACCGAGGACAACTACTGGCTCAGCAGCATTCAATTCATCCTCGTTAAAAAACCGTCCTTGTTGAGGCTGAATGTTCTTCACATCTGGGTAGTTTAAATCCGTTCCCAAAATAGCAGTAAATGAATTTTGTCCGCCGTAAACTACTTGCACTTGGCGCTGCAAATAAGCAGAAATTGCCTTGACTGCAGGAGCTTGTTTGCCGATCGCCCTAGCGTCATCCCAAGTAAGGGTAGTAGCAGAACCGCTTCCCTGACTGACACCACCCGATCGCGAAGCGCCGGATAAAACCAACAGCACATTTGTACCCAAAGCCTTTAACTGTTCTTCAGTTGATTTTTGTACACCCTGTCCCACCGAAGTAATAGCAATTACCGAAGATATCCCAATAATTACGCCCAGCATAGTTAAACTGGTACGCAACTTATTATTCCACAGCGCCTCTGTCGCCATGAACGCGATTTGAACATTAGAGATTTTGTTGGTGCGGGGGCGAGTCTGTAATTTCATGTTATTAGTTATTAGTTATTTGTTATTTGGTGGCAACTTCTAAGGATTCTGCCTAAATTAGCCCCTAATTTATCACCTGACGATGCAACCGGAAACGATAGGATTTGTGGCACGGCCCGCCGGGGTTGAAACCCCCGTCTCATAGTTAAAGTCGGTTGAAACCGACTGAAAATTCGTCTAAAACCGATCGACATCAACTAACTCTTCAGTCAAGAAAGAGAGGACTTTCGCTATGAGACAGGGATTGAAATCCCTGTCGGACTGTCGGACTCACTCGCGGACTGACAACTGACAACAGACTACTAACGCAAGCGCGTTCCCCCACCCGGTTGCAAACCCGGAATCCCGCCCGGCGACGATGGATTTTGGGATCTAGGCCGCAATCCGGGGGGGAAACTAAGCAGCACTTTTTCATTTCCTTTCAAACCCGATCGCACTTCCGTCTTATCATCCACCGTGATACCAGTCTTAATCGGCATAAAAGCAGGTTTACCATCTTCTCCACCCGGAACATAAACCCCCGTTTCCCTTTGTTGGCGGACAATTGCCGCAGTCGGAACTACCAAAACATTTTTGAGTTCACCAGCCTTAAACTCAACATTCACATTCATCCCCGATCGCAGCATTTGTTGATCATCATTAATAATTGCCGCTTTTACCTCAAAACTTGTCACATTTTGCTGGACGATCGACTGAGGCGAAATTTGAGTGATTTTACCTGTAAAAGTCTTTCCCGCAAAAGCATCGGCTTCAATAGATGCAGCCTGGCCGATCCGAATCTGAGAAATATTAGTTTCTGCTACGTTTGCTACTAATTGATTTTTTGAAGCTAAAGACAAAATCGAAGAAGAAGTCGCCGAAGAAACCGCACTACCTGCCGTCGTGGGAGTCACAAAAGCGCCCGGATCGGCGTACTTGCGGGTAACAGTGCCGGTGAAAGGAGCCCGCAGCACGGTGTCGTCGATCTGCGCTTGAACGCTTTGCAGGCTGCCTCTAGCGGCGAGAACTTGAGCGCGGGCTTGGGCGATGTCTTCCGGGCGAGAACCGGCTTCTAGCAGCGCCAAAGCTTGCTGTTTTTGCTCAACGGCGGCTTGCCCCGCAGCGATGTCTTCCGGGCGTGCGCCCGATCGCGCCAGGGCCAAAGCTTGCCGTTTTTGCTCCACAGCAGCCCGCCCTGCTGCGATGTCTTCCGGGCGTGCGCCCGATCGCGCCAGGGTCAAAGCTTGCCGTTTTTGCTCGACTGCAGCCCGCGCCGAAGCGATTTCTTCGGGGCGAGTACCTGCTTGCAGCAAAGCTACAGCTTGTTCGGCTTGCCTGACTTGCGTTTGAGCTCGATCGCGCGCGGTGCGGGAGTTGTTGACAACTTGCAAAGCAATGGCGCCGGCATTATAAAGTTCCTGATTTCTCTGAAAGTCTTCCTCAGCTTGGTTTTTGGCGTATTCCGCATCTCTGAGTTTGGCGATCGCTTGGGCGATGTCTTCAGGCCGATTGCCCTGAAGCAATTTTTGTAAATTTGCCTGTTGTTCAGCTAGTTGTGCCTCGGCTACGGCAATATCCTGGCTTCGATTGCCGTTGAGCAATTTTTGCAGCGTTGCCTGTTGCTCAGCCACTTGTGCCTCAGCTACAGCAATATCCTGGGTTCGATTGCCGTTGAGCAATTTTTGCAGCGTTGCCTGTTGTTCTGCTAACACTGCCTTAGCCACAGCAATGTCCTGGGTTCGAGTGCCGTTGAGCAATTTTTGCAGGTTTGCTTCCGCGGCTGCGAGTTGTCCGCGAGTTTGCGTAAGTTGGCCTTGGAGGTTAGAGTCGTCCATGTAGGCGAGAATCTGCCCTTTTTCAACTTTATCTCCTTCCTTGACAAGCAAACTTTTGAGCATTCCTGAAGTTTTGGGGCTGACGTTAACGGAACGTTCGGGCACAATTGTGCCGTTTGCCGAAATTGTAATCGGCAGGTTCACCCTTTCGACAGCAACGGTTTTTGCCCTGCGTCTGGTTTCGCGACTCGATTTGACTGTGAGTTGGCTGTAAGCTGTGTAGCCGACTCCTGCAAGCAGGGAAGCGGCGAGGAGTCCGCTAACCCAGGGAGTCAGCTCTTTTTTAATCTGAAAGTGCTTTACGAAGTACATATCAATTAGACCTGATGGGTCTGTCTTGAATTTAGACCGATCGGGAAGAGAAAACGTTCAATTATAATATTTTTAGTTAGGGGCGATTGTTTGCCTCTCAAATCAACCGTTATGCCACAAGTCCTCTCTGGGGGTGTGGCGGGAAGCTTATCTTTATAAGCACCTTCTTTTTAGGTTGATTCAGAAGCGTTTAGGACTGCACCACAATCGTGGGAGGTATGATTTTGAGCCAGATCAAGATATTTACGGAGCAAATACGAATCTAGTTGGTAGAGACTTTACTGGAAAATAATAGGAGGTTAGAGCAATGGATAAGGATCATCGATACTTGCGAATCGCCCTTGTTGTTGTCGGAATTGCCTTTCTGCTTGTCTATCCACTGATGAAGATTTGGCCATCGGGCTGGTTATGGCAACCAGGCCAATACGAATACGAACAGATGATCATCGGCATTTATGCGACGCTTGGTGTCTTTTTGCTGTGGGCTTCTCGAAAACCAGAAACGCATCTCAGCTTAATCTGGTTCACTGTCTGGTCGAGTGTTGTCCACGGGCTGATCATGGCGGTACACGCAGTGATTGATTCTGCGGAACGGGGACACCTCCTCGGCGATGTTCCAGCATTGATTTTGGTGGCAATTGTCCTTGGTTTCTTAGCGTCACGCGAAGTGGTGCCAAGTGAAGGAGCGGGCGCGACAGAACAAATCAAATCCAGCAGACAGACGAAACCCGGGGTGCTGAGTTAAAGACATCTACGGCCGCTAATTTGAGCCGTTCGATCGCTGATAGTACATTTTCTCGATTAGTAGCAATCGCTGCTAAGTCAGCAAGATGTATCTCACCCCACTCGTAAAGCGTTGTGATGAGCTCAAGGAAAATTTCACCTAATGATGTTAGTGAATATTCAACCATCGGTGGGATATAGACATATTCTGCTGGAGTTGATCTCAAGTCCGGCCGCTCGCGTATAATAAGATCAAACCGATCGAACTTTTGAAAAGTTCGATCGCAAATTTCCTACTCAACAAACAGCCGCTACACCCAACTCTGCAATCGCCGCCTCCGGGCCCACCAAAGAAATATACGGTTCTACAAAATATTTCTTAGCAGCATCCCGCGCTTGTGAAGCTGTCACCTGTGCAATTTCTTCTTGAAATTGCTGGTCGAATTGAATTCCCAATCCCAAAATTTCATACCATCCTAAAACTTGGGCAATTTGCGAATTAGTTTGTTTTCCTAAAGCATATTGACCGAGCATTTTATTCTTGCAACCTTGCAATTCTTCCTCGCTTAGTTGGATGCTGGTGAGTCGATCGACTTCTGCGCGCAATCCTTCAAAAGCAGTCGCCGTATTTTCCGGCGCCGTACCCATGTACGCGACAAACTGAGCCGTGTCCAAGCGCGTCGCGTACACCGCGGAAACGTCGTAAGCCAAGCCCCGCTTTTCCCGCAATTCCACAAACAACCGGCTCGACAAACCGTTACCCAAATAAGTATTCAGCAACTTAATCGCTGCGTAGTCGGGATTTTTGACAGAGGGTGCAAGGTAGCCCAGCATAATCACTGATTGCTGCGTATCTTGCGCCGTAACGACCGATTGAGGGGAGGGGTATAGGGGGGGGACGGTTAAAGTTGGTAAGGGTGTTAAAGGCGCTTTCCAGGCCCCAAAAGTTCGATCGATCAGGGCGATCGCATCTTCGGTGGATATTCGGCCGGCTACAGAAATAACTACATTATCGGGACGGAAATAGGTTTTGTGGAACTCTTCAAGCTCTTTTCTGGTGAGCTTTGACATAGTAGCTTCCGTGCCCAAGGGAGAGAAAGCATAGGGGTGTTCCTGGTACATCGAGTGCCGCAATTGCTCGAAGGCGATCGCAAATGGCTGTTCTTGTTGCGATCGAATTGCCGATATCGCAATGCGACGTTCGAGTTCCACTTCAGCTTCCGGGAAAGTCGGCGATCGCGTCAATTGCGCCGCCAACTCCAAAATCTCCTCAAAGTCCCCAGAAACCGTCTTCAAACTCACTAAAAAATAGTCTGTAGTAGAGTCGGCACTCAACCTCGCTCCCACCGATTCTACACGCTCGGCAATTTCCAGCGAAGACAGCCGATCGGTTCCCTTAGTCATTACCGCCGACAGCAAGTGACACAATCCTGCTTGTTCCGGCTGCACGTAGCGACTGCCGGCCCGCAGGAATATCCTAGCTGCAATAATATCTGCTGCTGGATTTTCTGCTGCTAAGACAACAATACCGTTGTCTAAAACCGTGCGCTGGATTTCATTTTTCATGGTTAATTTAGTTGGGAATTGGTAATTTGGAATGGGTAATTGGTAATTGGTAATTTGTAATTACTTGATTGCCATTTTTCTATTTTGCATTTGCATATTGTATGATGTCATACCGGGTAGGGCTTGACGCACAACATCTAAATGTAACAACATTTATCCCGTAGGGTGCCCCACAAGCACAAAGAACCCCGGACAAATGCCGAACCTCTACTCCGTAGGGTGCGCCACAAGCACAGAGAACCCCCGACAAACGCCGAACATCTATCCGGTATAAAAGATATTTATTTTCACCCGTTTACCAATTAGATTGGTTTGAGCACCACGGCCGTATAGCGGCGGGGAGAGAGATATTGTTGAGCTAGGCGCTGGAGGTCTAATGGTCCAAATGCTTTAATCCTGGTGGGATAGCTAAGCGCTAATTCCGCAGTGGCGATCGTATTGTAATATCCGTAAAGACCGGCTAGCTGTCCCGGGGTTTCGAGCGAGAAAGCAAAATCGTTGCACAGCAAACGCTGACAGCGGAGCAATTCTACTTCGGAAACCGGCTCAGACTGCAATTGCCAAAGTCGATCGCAAATCCGAGATTCCACCTGTTCAATATCTTTCGCGTCCAAGACTGCACTGATAGTAAATAAACTTGATTCCCGTTGCAGCGAGAAAGTGCTGTCGATCGCCTCTACTAATTGTAATTCTTCCCGCAGTTCCCTGACTAAACGCGAAGTCCGCCCGTGTGCGAGCAACACCGACAGCAAATCCAAGCCGCAAGCACTTTGCAAGTGTTCAACTCCCGGGCCCGTCCACGCCATCATCAGCCGCGCTTGTTCCAATCGGGGGAGACACAGTTCCTGACGGCGAATTTCTATCAGTGGCGGTTCCGCCTCTGCGGTTAATTTGGGACAATCCCACCGCTCGGAAAACTGCTCGAAAGCTTTCCCCGTAATATCTCTAGCCTGTTGTTCATCAATTCCCCCAACTACCACCACAGTCATATTTTCCGGCTGATAGTGCGATCGGTGGAAACAGCGCATTTCGTAGGGAGTTCGCGACATCAGCAGTTCTTCCGTGCCCAATACCGATCGCCTGTAGGGATGCCGTTGGTAAACTGTTTCCATCATTGCTTGGAAACCCAGCCAATCGGGATTGTCTTGAGCTTGACGGATTTCTTCGAGCACCACATCTCGCTCGCGATCGAATTCCCGATCGGGAATCGAAGCGCGCAGTAGCAATTCTGCCAGTGGCTGGGCAGTTTCTGCTAAATAATCGGCTGCTGCGTTGACGAAAAAATGCGCGTAGTCGTGACTTGTAGCTGCATTTGCGACACCGCCGCGATTTTCTATTACTTGGTCAAATTCTCCAGGGGCGATCGAATCCGTCCCTTTAAATATCATGTGTTCTAGAAAATGAGCCATTCCCGACCAAGAATCCGGCTCCAGCGTAGCGCCAGCCCTCACCCACACGTCTAGCGCGACCACCGGTGTGGCCGAAATCCGCTGGTGAATGACCGTTAACCCATTATTCAGCTTCCAGACATTGGCTGGGAACTCTAAAGCAGTGAGCAGTTGAGACAAGCTAGTTATTCTTAAACTTTAGTTAACTTCGGCTGCAACTATGGTAGCGCTTTACAGCTCTGCGATCGGGATTAATTGATACAGAAATCCTCACTTATCTGCCTTTCATCCTTACTCATCTTGTTTTCAAGCAGTCTCAAATACTTACCATTTTTTTGCTCAAAAGTCAATAGGTTTCGCGGGATATTAATTAATCAGTCGGGAGAAAGAGGATGTTATCAGAATATATCAATAAATTAAGAGATGTAAGAACACTAAAGACATTGAGAGGAGAAACGACAGATGGTAGCTACCCTAGAAGATACCAAGCGCCAAGCGATCGCAACTAAATTAGCAGACATGAAAGCGCTGCAAAACCTGTTGATCGCCAACGAGCAATTGTTCATCAATTCCTGCAACGACTCCGAACTAGCCCAGCGCTTCCGGGATATGCTCGAAGACGATCGCAAAAACTTGGGCGTATTAGAAACTACGATCGTGCAATACGGCATTCAAGCCGAACCTAAAGAAACCAGCACAAAAATGATTGAAGAAGTTCAGAAACTCATGCAAGGTTCTGAACTCACCATGTTTGAAAAAGTCGCTCAGCACGAACTGCTCAAACACAAACAAACAATGAGCGGTTTGTTAATTCACAAAGCTGCTCAAGTAGTCGGCGCCGACATCGAAGCTGCCATTACCCCGCTCAACACAGTTAACTTTGAGAACCGCGCTCACCAAGAACAACTCAAAGGAGTTCTCGAAATTTTAGGCGTGCGCGAACTGACCGGCAAAGACCCCGACCAAGGCGTTTGGGCTCGCGTACAAGATGCAATGGCAGCAATGACCGGCATCATCGGCGGTGCAGTTACCCGCAGCAAAGATGAGATGAACATCACCGAAATCATCTCAATGGATCACCGCAAAGCCGATACCCTATTTATGGAAATCGCAAGCACCGACGATCCTCAAAAACTGCAAGAATTCTTCGGTCAACTTTACAAAGACCTCAGCGTTCACGCCGAAGCCGAAGAACAAGTTGTTTACCCAGCCATTCGCAGCTACTACAGCAACACTCAAGAACTGTACGACGAGCAAGCAGAAATGAAGCAAATGCTCGCCAAGATTAAGTCAATGAGCCCGAGTTCTCCTGAGTTCAAAGCCCAAATCAAACAGCTCCAAACAGCGGTTCAAGATCACGTAAAAGAAGAAGAAAACGATATGTTCCCTCAAATTCGCCGCAACTTGAGCGAAGCACAAATGGAACAAATGGCTACTCAATTCAAAGCAGCCAAAAGCACCATCCAGCAAGAAATGGCTAACCTGAGCTAATTCAGCAGTGAGCTAATTACAACTCTAGCAAAACTAGAGAATAGTTAAACTGCAACCTATCAATCCCGCTACGTGAGTAGCGGGATTACTGTTTTGTGTGTAGTCAAAAATGTTCAAAAATTAATATCAAATCTCTGATAGGAATTATTGATATATCTATGCTATTCATCTGCGTGTATCTGCGTCAATCCCTTGTCATCTGCGGTTAATACCTTCTCTTTTTTTAACCGCAGATACAAGCATATAAACACAGATTAACGCAGATTAATTATATCAATTCTGGTTGCACTTATACATGATGGGGAGTGGGGAAGATGGAAGTATTGACCGAGACTTGATGATTTCCATCCAACCGGAAACGCTACAACTAAAAAAATGAATAAACCCGCCCTCAGTAAGCTGTTTGTGGGGGCGGATTTATTATTTAGATTCGGAGTTACGATCCGAGATGGTGGGTGAAACCCACGCCTAAAAAATGCCGTTATAATCAACTCGCGACAAATCTATCCGTTAATCACAGAGCCGCCGTTGGGATGCAAAATTTGACCAGTCATGTAAGACGAATCTTTTGAAGCTAAAAACACGAAACTGGGGGCAACTTCATCGGGTTGACCGGCGCGTCCCAAGGCCGTGTCTGCACCAAATTTCTCCACTTTTTCTTCAGGGAAAGTTGCAGGAATTAGAGGGGTCCAAATCGGGCCGGGAGCGACTCCGTTGACGCGAATTCCTTTCTCAGCTAAACTTTGAGACAAAGAGCGAGTAAAGGCAACAATTGCTCCTTTTGTGGAGGAGTAATCTAGCAATTGTTGATTGCCTTTGTAAGCGGTGACAGAGGTAGTGTTGATGATTGCACTTCCTTCTTTGAGGTGTTTGAGAGCGGCTTTTGTGAGGTAAAACATTGAGAAAATGTTCGTGCGGAATGTGCGCTCTAATTGTTCAGCGGTGATGTTTTCGATGCTTTCTTGGGGATGCTGTTCGGCGGCGTTGTTGACGAGGATGTCGAGATGGCCAAATTCTTTAAGTGTTTGTTCTACAAGGTTTTGACAGACGCTTTCATCGCCGATGTCGCCGGCGATCGCAATACAGCGGCGGCCTTGTTGTTCGATCGCCTCTTTGGTTTTTTTGGCATCATCATCTTCGTTAAGATAGCTGATGACCACGTTAGCGCCTTCCTTGGCAAAGGCGATCGCCACCGCACGCCCGATCCCGCTGTCTCCACCTGTAATTAAGGCTACTTTGTCCCGTAATTTGTCGCTACCGCGATATCCCTCCGCGAAGGATTGGGGTTGCGGAGTCATTTGGGATTCAATACCGGGTTGCTGTTCTTGATGTTGAGCCGGATTGGTTTGTTGTTGAGTTGGCATAACATATTCCTCTAAGTTCTACCTCTATAAATAAAGGTTTTATTGAGGCAGGGAATCGGTCTTTTTGCCGATCGCGCTCTACGACTAAAGACAGTAATTAAAGAGATAAATAAACCCCTCAGCCGAGCCCATGATTGTGGCGGGCTGGTTTATATAAATTGTGAGTTTTCCTCAAAGATTGTCGGTCAAACCCACTTTTACGAGCATCGAGATATATTTGTTGTAGAGGCGGGTTTCACGAAAAATATTTCCGGTAATTAAACAAATCGATAAACCCGCCCCCCGAGCCTCTAATTATTGTCAAAACAGCAAAAAGCACGCCAAAACATCATTTGACGTGCAGTTTAAACAAGCTAGTTGCTAATTGCTGAGTCTCGAACTAGAAACCCAACCTCACATTAAGAGAAAGAAGCCTGAGCATTCGGAGTAGAAGGAGCGCCCAACATTAATTTAGAGTCCTTGTCCTTGAGACCGTTCTCTTCTAAAAACGATAGAACCAGCGAACTCGCCTGACCTTGGAGGTTGAGGTCAACAGAGGGGCTAACACCTGCACTCGTAGGTGCGATAAAGTTACCGACGGTGCTGTCCTGTACCAGAGCCGCCGCTGAGCGCTCGGGGTTATTCAGCGGATCATTGGGGATGCTAGAACCAGTTACCACATCCGTGCCGCCAGTCAGCGGATCTAAGCTCAGAATAGCTCTTTCTGGAGTTGTCGGTACTGTGTTAGGGCCCGGCACGTCAAAGCTAACCGGGTTTGGCCCTGTTCGGATCGGGAAATTGTTGATAACGCCCGGTGTATCGAACACTTCCAAAACCGAGTAGGTGGCTGGAGACAAATTATTAAACCGAGCAATCCCAGCAGCATCAGTTCTCACCAGGGGTTCTGTTGCAGCATCGTAGCGGCCGTTGCCATTCAAATCCAAGGTGAAAGGCACATCGGCAAGAGGCGGTTCGTTTGCGTCTTTTATACCGTTGCGGTTGTCATCTCGGAATTTAGGAACCAAGAGGTCATAGCGGCGAGAGTTACCCACCAAAGCGCAAGTAAAGGTTTGATTCGCACCCAGAACAACATCTACTGGTTGAGTCGTTTGGAAGTAACCAGGAGGCGTTACTTCTCGAATTTTGTAAGTGCCGGGGCGCAAATTGTTGAATGCAAAAGTACCAAACTGATTGGTAGTAGTAGTGGGTTCATTTGCTTGCAACTGACCGTCACCATTAGTATCGATAAAAATGGTGACACCAGGAATAGCTGGCTCATTTCCATCTCGATAACCGTTCAGGTTGAAGTCTTCAAACTTACACCCGGTGATGTTGCTGCTGGGTGTGTTGGCAAAGGTAACGTTGGCGTCCTGAAGATTGAGGGTAACATCGACGCGATCTGCAGTAGAAGGGGAGAAATTCGGCGGTACAACTTCGCGGACGACATAGTTGCCCGGTGTCAAGTTTGTAAAAGCAGCTCTTCCCTGCTGATTTGTCGTGAGTTGCTGTTCTCCAGTGTCGGGAGTCCCATTATTGTTGGTGTCTAGGAAGACAGTGACACCGCTAATTGGCGCTTCACCCTGAGTTGGTTCGTAGCGACCGTTGGCATTCAAGTCATTGTACTTGAAGACATTGATGATTGGTAGAGTGTTGCCCACACCGGCATTACTGCCAATACCCTGAGTAGCTCCAACAGGAGAAAAGGTAAGTGATGGCGAGGGGTTGGGGGCTGGTAAAGTTGTAACTGGCGCTGCAAAAATCGGCCGCTCACCAGTGGTGGCGATCGATCTTTCACCTGGTTGTTGAATGCCGTCGCGGTTGGAGTCTATGAATTTAGGGTCGTTTGGTTTCAGCGTGTAGGTTGAGTCTGCTACTAGCAGCGGTTGCTCTCTGCTGATGGTACCCTGGAATCGCGCCTGCGGCCCTGGTGCCGAAACCAGAGCGGGGTTTCCAGTTGTTGATACTGGAGCATTGAGGTTTCCGGGGACACCGCCACCTACTTCAGCAGGCAGTACACCTGGAAAAATTTCCAACACTTTGTAATTGCCAGCTCGCAAATCCTTGAAGGTAACTACTCCGTTCGCATCTGTGATGGCTATCGGTTCGGAGCCTTGATCCCAGCGACCGTTCCCGTTCACATCTAAAATAAACGGTACTCGGGCAATGGGGGGTTCCAAGACTCCATTAACAACATTTCGCGAGCCGTTGCGGTCTATGTCTCGAAATTTGTTAACTTCAATTTGATAGAGCGGAGTATCGCCAACTTGAGCGCAGGCAAAGGTTTGACCTGCGGCTACCGTCACGTCCAGTACCGGAACGTTGCCGGGGGGAGTGCTTTGGGGAAAATCTTGTGTTTCTAAGGGTTGTGCATCCGTAGCATTAACTTCTAGTCCGGTAACAGAATTAATCTGTCGTCTGATCCGTTCTTCCCGAATCTTGTAGGTTCCGGGTAATACGTTGAACGACCATGCACCATTTTTGTCTGTTAAGGTGCTGGGTTCCTCTGCATCGCGTTGACCGTTGCCATTTGAATCAATATATATCCTGACATTTTTAATCCCCGGTTCATTTCCATCTCGGAAGCCGTCGGCATCTATGTCTAAGTATTTGCATCCTACGATACGACTGCCTGTAACTGGTGGAACTCCCGCGTTGCCAAAGAAAACGTTGACATTTCGGTTGCCGAGAGTAACAGCCAGGGGGTTGGGAGTAGTAGCGGTGAAACCAGCAGGTAGTACCGTTTCGGTGAGTACGTAATTGCCAGGGGCAAGATTTATGAATGAGAACGCGCCGTTAGCGTCCGTCGTGGTTAAGACTTCGCCAGTACCAGCATTAAATACACCGTTGCTGCTTGTTGCTGGTTCGAGGAGGATGGGGATATCCCGAAGACCTGGTTCATTCGGCTGTCTGACCCCATCTCGGTTCAGGTCATTGAACTTGATGCCTAAAATTGCCGGACCAGCATTCCCAACCACAACTGGCTGTAGTTGCTGGGCTGTGAGCAATTGCTCTTGCTCTTCGTTAGTTAAACCTAAATCTGCCATGATTTCTCTCCTTCACACCTAAATCCACGTAAATTACAGACTACTGTATGGGTTGTAACTTGCTGAGTAGTTTTTACTAATAGCTGACAACCGCTACTCGATTTTACATACGTCTGCACTTGAGGTAATGTTCCCATCTCACACAACAATGCCTCAAGCTTTGTCGCTGGCAAGTATATCAGGTTTTGAAGAACCCTGGCAATTTGAGGGCAACATCTTCAGGATTTGCACACCTTCTCTGTCCGTACATACTTGCTGTTTCGAGCTTTAAAAAGCCTAAGACTGACTTCTCCCCCCTGATATCCAGTCCGGCTGCATCGTTCTTGTTTGTTCTGATTCGCTGTCATTGACGATCGCCTCCTCTGGGATTGCCAAGGACAGCTTTCCCAACATCGATCAAGCTACCGGACTTGATTATGAGTTGCCCTGACTAGAGATACGCCGATCGGGTTTGGGGGAATTACCTGATAGTTTCTCACTCACAGAGATGCTACTGCCTCTGAATATTGCACCCAATATACAAGCCAGCTTCGGAGTTGCCGGAACTTAGGCTTGAGTGTTGGAGGTTGCCAACAATAGGGTATCACGCGATTGCCCTTTCACCTCTTCGTTATTTTTATCTGCGGTTTGGGATTCCGGGCGATCGAGCTTTCTCTCACCCTACATAACCGAGAAATCATTCGTGATCATCGGCACAAACGAGTGAGCGATCGCCCCATTATTTAATTCATTTTTCTTGACAAAATTACTAATTTGTGCATTAGGCTCCAGACCGATATTCTGTTGCCCAAAGTTAGGAATATTGCCTAAATTTGCAAAAAATCCATCACTCAAAAATTTACTAATTTGATCACTATCACGACCCGAACTCAAAAGCAAGCTATCCGCCCCAATATTGCCTGCTGGTTTGCCTGCATAGCTACTGCCATCCGTCAGCGGGTCGCCCTTCCAGGATTTAGCCCCCCTACCCTCTGCCTCTCCCGTCACCAAATCGAGATCGATGCTGCTAGCCCGAATATCTGCCGAGACAACAACCACCGTAGGCGGAGTCGTTAGGATGAAACCGGGTGGCGGAACTTCGCGGACAACATAACTACCTACCGGAACGTTGCGGAAACTGTAATTGCCCTGAACGTCGCTGAGGGTACTCGCTTCACCCGGATCTAAACTGCTGTTGTTGTTGAGGTCGATGTAAATTTGAGTATTGGCGATCGGCGGTTCCCCCGGATCTAGGCGGCCGTTGGCGTTTAAATCGTTAAATTTCACACCACTGATGGTGCCAGTCACCAACACGTTACCAAAGCTGAGATTAGTGGCATTTGTGCCGTTGCCCACGGTGATCGGAGTCGGATTGGGCGTAGTTTGTCGAAAACCGGGCTGCGGGACTTCCCTGACCACATAGGTCCCTTGAGGCAAATTGATAAAAGAGAAATTACCTTGGGGGTTGGTTAAAGTCGAAGGTTCGTTGGGGTCTCGACCGCCGTTGTTGTTGAGGTCAAGGTAAATTGGCCAGTTGGCAACTCTCGGTTCCGTAGGTTCGTTGATACCGTTAGCGTTGATGTCGTTGAACTTGAAGCCGCTGATGCTGCCGGTAGGAAAATTGTTGCCGAAATTGACGCCGACAACGTTGGTATTGCCGATGATGTCGATCGGGCCTGGATTTGGCGTAGTCTGTACCCATCCCGGTTGCTGGACTTCCCTCACCAAATATCGGCCGGGAGAAACATTAGCAAAAGTGTAGTTGCCTTGCGGGTTTGTGATGGTGTTGGGTTCGCCCGGGTCAAAGCTGCCGTTGCCGTTAAGGTCGATGTAAATTGGCCAGTTGGTCAGAGGCGGGTCTGTCGCATCTCGGACGCTGTTTGCATTGAGGTCGTTGTATTTGAGACCGCTGATGCTGCCGACAAAAAAGACATTGCCAAAATTGATGTTGTTGACAGTTGCGTTGGAAGTAACGTTAACCGGGCCGGGGTCAGGCGTGGTTTGGCGAAAACCCGGTTGCTGGACTTCTCTGACCAAATATGTACCTGCAGGAATATTGACAAAAGCGTAATTGCCCTGAGCGTTTGTAAAAGTAAAAGGTTCGCCGCCGTCGAGCCTGTTGTTGCGGTTGAGGTCGAGGTAAATTTGCCAGTTAGCTAGCCCTTGTTCCCCGGGATCTCGGCTGCTGTTGTTGTTGATGTCGTTGAATTTTGTGCCTGCGATCGTCCCTGCGTTAAAGTTGTTGCCAAAATTGATATTGCCAGCGTTTGTGCCGCTGGTTATCGTGATGGGTGCGGGATTTGGGGTAGTTTGGCGAAAGTTCGGCTGCTGGACTTCCCTAACTTGGTAAGTTCCTGGCGGCAGGTTGGCGAAGATGTAGTTGCCTTGCGGGTTTGTGAGGGTGGAAGGTTCGTTAAAATCTGGCTGACCGTTGTTGTTGAGGTCGAGGTAGATTTGCCAGTTGGGAATGGGGACTTCTCCGGGATCTGGGCGGCCGTTGGCGTTAAAATCGTTGTATTTGGTGCCGCTGATGCTGCCGACTTGGAAGTTCCCGATGTTGACGTTGCCGATGTCTATTTGGCTGGCGGTTATGGTGCTGGATTCGGACATGGTGTTGCTGGGGCCCAATGAACGCGGTTCAATGTTTTCTGTAGGGCAATCTAGCAGTTTTTTTGCCAATTGTAGCTATTTGAGAGGCATAAATTTTTTTTAGGAAAGGGAAGGGGGAAAAGTTGTGAGTTTTGAGTTTTCTGGTTCCCAGGCTCTTCCTGGGAACCAGTAAATGCCCTATGCCCAATCCCCAATGCCCAACTTCCCAATTTTTTCCAGATTTGATGTACGATCGCTACCAGTTTTGCAGAGGTCGAATTCCCAATGTCCCAAAACTTGACAGCAAGCTGGAATGAAGCCCGCGAGGTTCCGAGTTTGCTCTTCGGCTGGAGTTTGTGCGGTTTATTGGTAATGGGATCGATCGCCCCTACTCCTGCTGTCGCACAGCTACCTACCTCCGAACAGAGTAACAGCAACAGCCCGATCGCTCAAACAGGTGCGATCGTCCGCCCCGCAATCAAATTGGGCAGCCGAGGCTCGGAAGTAATCGAACTCCAAGCTGCTCTTCAATTATTGGGCTTTTATACTGGCACTGTAGACGGGATTTTCTCACAAAGCACCGCTAGAGCTGTGTCTCAGTTCCAGGAAGCAGCAGGCCTGCCTCCCGACGCAATAGTCGGTCAAGATACTTGGAACAGGCTGTTTCCTGCGACTCCGAGTGCGATCGAAAACCCGATCGCCAACGATCCTGCAACTGCCGACAACTCAGAGATTAGCCCCGAAGCGCAGCCAACCAATTTTCCAGTTTTGAGAAGACGAATGCGGGGGCCGGCAGTCAGAGATTTGCAAGAGCGGCTGCGGGCCAAGGGATTTTTGCGGGTGAGTGCTGACGGCGTGTTCGGCCCGGAAACTCAAGCTGCTGTCAAGGCGGCTCAGCGACAGTATCAACTGCCAGCAGACGGCATTGTCGGTCGCGCAACTTGGGAAGCTCTGCTGCGTTGACAGCCAACGAATAGTGGTGGCTATGCACGTTGCGCGGTCGGGCGAGCGTACAAATTGTTAATAATCGCTTTTGGAAGTATTTCTGCACGTCAAAAAGTGTCAAGTTTGGTAAACAAAGTGTTTTTAGGCGCGCAGTTGGTGTTAACTTAAAAACATGAGGGGCAAAACCAAGAAGCACAAAAAACTTGGATAAAAAATTTGAAATTAGAGTATTTGTCCCGATCGGCTCTAGTTCGCAGGCAACGCCTGAACCGTGTAGCTTATTAGCAAAGAAAGGTTGACATTGCGCTCGATATTTGTTAGATAGCTTGAGGCTATTGCATGAATCAAAAGTTGCGATCGCACAACAGTCAAACACAGAAGTCTGAATAGACTCCGCTGATAGCTAGCTCGTCCGCAGAGTAGTTGTAAAAAAGTCCACCTTAGTTGTAGTTTGCTGAAACTCAGCAGAGCTAAAAACCCACTTGAATCAACTTAATTTACAAACTTTTTAGGGTCTGGCATCCGATATGCTAGGCCCTAAAATTTGGATTTTTTTTTGAAGTAGCAAGCAGTCTTTGGCTAAGACTTAACAGTTAACCGTCAACAGTCAACAGTCAACAGTTAACTAATGACTAATGACCATTTCATTTAATGTCCTCAATTCGAGCCTTCAAACCGTTAGCGCTAAGCATTTGTACCAATTCCTCAGCTTTTTCGCGCTCCCGAAAAGCGCCGGCTTGCATCACAGATCGCCCGCTGGAAAAAGAGCGAAAAGCACCAGGAACGAGGGATTGGATTTTTTGTCGATCGCCCAGACTGTCGGTATCCACCACAACTCGATAGCGCAAACCCAAAGCAGACGGTCGATCGAATGACGACGAATTCTCGGAATCGGGCAAAGAATTCCCTCCTAAAGGTGCAGGTACATAACCGCCGCTTCCGATAGGAATGTTGCGACCCGGAACCGGCAATCTACCCTCGGAAGAAACCGAACTTGAACTATCAAAATTGGGAGGAATCATTGGTTGCTGTACCGAAATTTCCGAAACCGATCGATAATTCGGATCGGGCACGGGAATTGCGATTGTCCCTGGGACTACCGCTGAAGCACCGACATTCCTCGGAGAAAGCTCTTGGCGCAACTGAGCGCTGGGCGGTGTCGATCGATTTTGCACCGGTCGCCTGGAAACGGGCGCAGGCGGGGGAAGTGGCGCTCTTTCAACTCTGGGACTTAGCCGTCCGGGAGTGTAAACAGGGAGAGAAGTGTCGGGGCCACCGATGCTGGGAGGTCGATCGGCCCTTAGCTCAAAAGCACTTCCTCCTATTGGTGGCGGAGGGGTAAAAGTTCCCGCCACATCAACCGAGCCCGTCGTCCGGCTGCTCAACAATTGATTGCCGTAAGCTGGGATTACTTGACCTTTTGCCGCATTGTTGACATCGTACTGACCGTTGTTGCGAATGACATTGCCCCCCGGTTCGGCGGCAGTTCCCAAATCCGGCAGAGAACTCGCGATCGCCACAATTCCGTCCCGGCGATTACTCTCGATATAATTGTTACGCAGCACAGGTCTAGCATTAGCTTGCACCACTACGCCGTCCTTATTGCGAGTAATTTTGTTGCCGATGAGCAGAGGCGAAGCGTTCTGCGCTACATTCACCCCAAATCCCGTGTTTTCAAACACATTATCTCGAACTTCCGGCTGGGAACTGCCAAAAATCGTAATGCCGTTAGCTCCATTTTTCGAGAAAACATTCCCGCCAATCGTCGGCCTAGAAGTACCCACTACCGAAATGCCGTCGTGAGTGCTGCCAGAAAAAGTATTGTTGACAACCGTTGGAGAACTCGATTCGATCCACAAAGCGTAACCGCGATCGTTGGTATTGGTCACCGTCACCCCGCTGAGTCCCGCCCCGTCTGCGCCTAAAATCGCGATATTTTGACCCGCCGAAGTCGGACTGATAAAGTATCCTCCGCCTTTGATGACAATATTCTGACCGCGAGTGTTGGGATTTCCCTGAACTGTCACGCTGGGCCTGAGCATTAATGGAAATTTTTCGCCGGTTTGCTCGCTGTAAGTACCAGGCGCTAGCAAAATCGCTGTCTTGGGAGGGGCCACGCTCAAGGCGTAGGTAAGGGTTTTGAACGGAGCTTGATCGCTGCCGTTGCCTCCTGTGTCGCTGCCGCCGGCCGAGCTGACGTACAGTATGTTGATGTCGCTCTCCAGGGCCTGAGAAAGTAGCTGCACTGCAGGTATCCCGGCAGCGATAACTGACGGTTGATGGTTGCAAAGGGCGGTCATCGCAAAAACGAGCAGAAGGCAAGAACTCAAACAAGATTTTTGCGATCGCTTTTCTTTGCACTCGCTATATTGAGAATTTAGGAGCATAAATAAACCCCACTGATTTGCGATCCGAGTTCCGCTTCCCGAGTTCGGTGTCGGGTTTTCGCGATCGAACTTTGATTTCACCCGCCTGCTGGGGTTTTCTTCTGTTAATCTTTTGTGTTGTTCTGCTAACCTCACGGCTCTCCTCCGAAGTGTGGTATGCAGTTTAACGATTCCACTCTCATCAAGTTTGATCTATTATGCTTGGTTTTCATCAAATTCAATAAAACTTAAAAAAATATTGTCGAATTTACATTGGTTTATGCCAAAATTAAGCCGCCTGCTTTGCCACAATTTTGACGGCGTGTGACAATGTAGCGGTTTGACTGGTAAGAATAATTATAATTAGGGTGGTTCTGAATGACCGACAAACAAAACAGAACTTTACCGGCACAGCCAGCCCTCTGCCGGATTTTAGATGCAAATTTAGATCGATCGCGCGAAGGCTTGAGAATTATTGAAGAATGGTGCAGGTTTGGTCTCAACAACGCCGATTTGGCTGGCGAGTGCAAGCAACTGCGTCAAGAATTGGCTGCTTGGCACGTCGCAGAACTTCGCAGTGCTAGGGATACGCCGGCTGATCCGGGTACGGAGTTGACTCACCCGCAGGAAGAGCAGCGTTCGAGCATTCAGCAGCTACTGGAGGCTAATTTCTGTCGGGTGGAAGAAGCTCTGCGGGTACTCGAAGAGTATGGCAAAATTTACGATCGGAATATGGGGGCGGCTTTTAAGCAGATGCGCTATCGGGTTTATACTCTCGAAAGCAATTTGCTGGCTTACCGGCGCTACCAGCAGTTACTTCGATCGCAGTTATACCTTGTAACTTCGCCCAGAGACAACTTGATGGGAGTTGTGGAAGCTGCTTTGCAAGGCGGACTGACTTTGGTGCAGTACCGCGACAAAAGCTCAGACGACGGGGTAAACCTGGCTAATGCGCGCCAGCTTTGCGAACTTTGTCACCGCTACGATGCTTTGCTGATTGTGAACGATCGCGTGGATTTTGCGATCGCAGCCGATGCCGACGGCGTACACTTAGGACAGGGAGATTTGCCTGTGGCGGAAGCGCGCAAGTTGCTCGGCCCGGGACGCATCATCGGTTGTTCGACTACGAATGGCGAGGAAATGCAGCGAGCTATTGATGCGGGAGCAGATTATATTGGAGTTGGGCCGGTCTACTCCACTCCTACTAAACCTGATAAACAGGCGGCAGGTTTGGATTATGTGCGGTATGCTGCTGATAAGTCGCCGATTCCGTGGTTTGCGATCGGCGGAATTGATATCAACAACGTCGATGAAATATTGAATGCCGGAGCTCAAAGGGTTGCCATAGTACGCGCAATTATGGAAGCAGAACAGCCTACTTTAGTCACGCAGTTTTTCATCTCGCAGTTGATTCGGATGGAGAATCTGAAAGCTCAGAAAGCTTTGCACGGGAAAAGCTAGGTTTATTTGCGATTCGTAGGGCGGGTTTAGCACAGGAAATCTATGCATAAAATATAATTTTGTTACAAAACCCGCCCTGAAAACTGATATTTTACTTATGATAAATCAAATTGCGCTGCAAGTTAACGGAGAAACCCGCAATTGTGCGATCGACACACCGTTACCAAAATTACTAGAACAATTGGGATTAAACCCGCGCTTGGTGGCTGTGGAGTACAACGGCGAAATTCTGCACAAACAATTTTGGGAAACTACACAGATGCAAGAGGGCGACATTTTAGAAGTTGTCACAATTGTCGGAGGAGGCTAGCCACAAATTGGTGACAAATTAAGCCTTAAATTTTCACCAATTGACAGAACCTAGGACTGTCGCTTCCAGTCAAGTCTAGATCCCCCTAAATCCCCCTTAATAAGGGGGACTTTGAGAAGAATCTTGTCACCCTAAATCCCCCTTAATAAGCTATGCCTTACTCACATCTTTCTTAACAAAATCCGGCTTGACATCTGGGGGGGAATGGGTAGAAACTAATTTCCATG